>PMBA01000146.1:0-9425 GCA_003152795.1 Acidobacteriaceae bacterium
CATAAGCCCAACTGATTCCCTTGTAATAGTTTGTAAAAGCGCCCTCCAGGCACATCCCTCCCAGCCTGCCGCGCATCTATTTAACTAACCGGTTAACAGTGTGGGAAACCGGAATCCCAGTAAGGATGGCAACTATGAAAAAGCAAGGGATTGCAGTGGTTATGGCGTTGCTCGTCCTGCTGAGTATCACTGCAATGGCCGCAACCGGCCGGTACGATCAGCAGATTCAGCAGACGGTCAGTCAAAAGATGCATGACGCGAAGCAATTGCAGAGCGTGAACGCGAGCGTCGAAGATGGCATCGTCACCCTGACCGGCACGGTCGGGCTTTATCAGGACAAGCTCGACGCCGCGAAGAAAGTCAGGAAACTCGCAAATGTCTCCGGCGTTCGCAATGACATCGCAGTTGCGGGAGAAGCCGTGCCCGATGGCCAGCTTGAGCAGAAACTGGCGAAGAAACTGGCCTACGACCGCGTCGGATACTACGATAACGCGTTCAACTATCTCGCGCTGGGCGTGAAAGACGGCGTTGTCACCATCGACGGCGACACCGTGAACGACGTAGCCAGGGACTCGGCGCTCGCCATCGTGGCGCGCATGCCGGGTGTCAAGGACGTTGTGAACCAGGTGAACGTGCTGCCGACGTCTATGTTTGACGATTCGCTGCGGGCGCGCATGGCGCGCGCTATCTATCGCGACTCCGTGCTGGGCCGCTACGCGACCGACCCGGTGGATCCGATCCGCATCGTGGTGGACAACGGACACGTGACGCTTTACGGATCCGTTCAGAGCACGATGGATAAGACCATCGCAGGAATACGAGCCGGTTCCGTACCGGGCGCATTCAGCGTCGAGAACAAGCTGGTGGTGAACTAACTGGGGAACGACTAAGCAGTTGCCTTTTCTCTCCTGGGGCGCGGCGAAAGCCGCGCCTTTTTTTATGCAGGGATCTCCACCCTATGACCAGTTTCGCCTGCTCTACGCTCCGGGTTTCCACTTGTTCAGGAATGCCAGAAAATCCTCCGGAGAAAGCGCTCGCGCATTCTCGAATTCGCCGTTCTTCTGGCTGTAGACCAGCTTCCCGTCGGGATCGAGAACGGCGAGTCCTGGAATGCCGCGCTTCATCGGAACCTCATATTTGGTCATCAAGTCCTGGTTCTTCTTTCCTCTTCCGATGTCTACGTGCACGACTTCATAGTTGGCGGCGATGATCGAGGCGAGGTCCGAACGGTGAAAAGCCTTATCGAGTACGTGGCAGTCGAAGCACCAGTTCGCTCCAAACACCACGATCACGCGCTTGTGTTCCGCTGTGGCTTTCTCCAGAGCTTCTTTGATTTCGGCGTGCGCATCGGCCCTTTCGTCGTAAATCTCCGTCGTCTTAGTAGCCGTTTGGCCAGAGCAGACTCCACTGGCCGCAGCCATCGCGACCGTCAGGCTCAGCGTCAAAATCCACCGGTAGAAAGTCATGTTTGGTCTCCTGCAACGGAAGGGTCAAGCCCGAGTATAACGTGGGAAAAGATCTGCGTGAGTCGATCTGGTTTCCCGGGTATTGACTCAGGTTCGCGCTGTAACCGGCAAAACCCAGNNCTTCGTGGTTAAGGTTTCGTTAAACTAAGACACTATCGGTTTCCCTCATGCGTAGGCAACCTGCCGTCGCCTCCCGAGACATGATGCGAGCAACAGGCACGCGGCCAGAATTAAATACCCGCCGGGAGAACTTGATGCGCGGGACCCACCAACGAAGTCCAGCGACGGCAACTGGTGCAATGGCCCCATGTACCACCACACCGTGTAAAGGGCTTCAAAGAGTTTGCTGGAGCCGCTCCACACTCCGAGGGCGAGCGCCAGACTGGGGATGAACAACGCGCCCGCGAGCCAGGCCGCAGCCGCTTGCCAATCCAAACTGACCAGGAGGCGAATTCCCGTACCCGCGCCAGTCACGAGCGCGACCACAACTCCCGCGGCCCACAACGCGGCCAACTGGCGATAGAGCACCCGCTCGGCCGAAAAGATCAGGGATTGTGTAGCATGGCGCGACTCGCGGCATCCCATCTGCGACCACAGCAGGATTGGCCACAACCACGCCGCGAGTAACACGCCTTCCCGAGCCTGCCTTGTGGGCGACACGAACTCCGCCACGAGCAAACCCGCAGCCACCACGTACCACCACCAGCGCAGCCCTTTGACCATGAGCGAAAGTTCAGAGACTACCAGCCTGCCGAACCGGCTGTGCCCACGCGGACCGAGAGGTGTCAGCGTGGCAGGCCCGGGCTTCGACTGCGGCTCATGCCGGAGCGCCGGGTCGTCCACCGCGTTCGGTTTTTCTTTCACTTTTGTCTCTCGAATGCTTTCGCGCGCCGGATCGAAGCGATGAAAGAAGACAGACGCCAGCAGCGCTAATCCCAACCCCGCCGCCACCCACTCCAGGCGCCATGCCACTACCTGAGGCGTCCAATCGACGCCGTTCCACAAAAACGTCCGGGACGCGTGCTCGCCGCCGATGGTCAAGCTGAAGGCGGAATTCTTGCCGCCACCCGGATTCATCCTCTCCAGGGCCTGGCGAGTGCTGGTCTCAAGAATGCGAATTCCTGCCGGGTCTTCCACACTGCTCTCCACTCCGGCGGCAAGTCCGAAGGTCCACACAAAGAAATAGATCACATTGCCCACGCCGCCGCGCAAAACCGGCAGTGTCTCGAAGAGCAACGCGAGGCTGCCCGTAACAAACATCGCGGGCAGGGAAATCAATAAGAACGGCGACCACAGCTTCCACAGAGAAATCGGCCGCGCTTCCGGACGCAGCCACTGCATGGTCACCGCAGCCATCATCAGCACCAGCACCATGCAGGCCAGCACGGCAAAGTTGCTGACGGTTTTTGCTACGGTATAAAACTCCTTGCGCATGGGCGTGGCTGCCAGAATCCGTCCCACCCGCGTTTTGGAATCGCGCTCCACCGAATTCTTGACGATATAGAAGCCGCACAGCGAAAGAAACGTCGAGCAGCAGATCGCCATCAGCATCCCGATCCATGCCGAGTTGTAAACGCCGCGGTAGCCATCCCCCACAAGGACCCAGACTTTCTCCGCGATTACGCTGTAGGCCAGGTACAGTGCGCCGGCCAGAATCACCAGGAAACTGTAGCTGCGGACCCGCTCCAGAAAATCCGCTTTCACCATGTGATAGAGGACGCGCAGGGAATGGTTGATGCCGTGGTTCATGGCGCCACTCCGGCCCGGTGCTGGGAAAGGCAATACAGGTAAGCGTCTTCCAGCGTTGGAGCCACCTGACTGGTTCCCGGCGGCGGCTGCGAACCGAGCAGACGGACATGCACGCCGTCACTGCGCCGTGTCGTGTTGCTGATCAGGTATTGGTGCTTGGCTGCGTTCAGGTCCGAACTGGGCACGACCCACTCCCATACTTTGCCTTCGACCGCGGCCAACAGATCTTCGGGCGCGGCATGAGTCACCAGCCTGCCCTGCGAGATCAGCGCGATGTCCGTGGCGGTGGCCTCGACGTCGGAAACAATGTGGGTGGAGAGAATCACGATACGATCTCCGGAAAGATCCGAAAGCAGATTGCGAAAGCGCACCCGCTCTTCCGGATCCAAGCCCGCTGTGGGCTCGTCCACAATCAGCAGCCTGGGGTCGTTCAACAGCGCCTGCGCGATGCCGATCCGCTGCCGCATTCCTCCGGAATAGCCGCCCAGCGGCCGCTTGCGCACTTCCGACAAGTTCACCAGGTTCAGTAATTCATCAATGCGCCGCCGCGCCGCCGCCGCGTCCAGGCCTTTCACCGCCGCCAGGTATTCCAGGAACTCGACCGCATTCAGATTGGGGTATACGCCAAAATCCTGCGGCAGGTATCCCAGCACGCTGCGAATCGAATCCGGATCGGCCGCCAGATCAGTCCCGTTCCAGCGGATGCTGCCACTGGTGGGCCGGGTAATCGTTGCCAGAATGCTCATCAGCGTCGTTTTGCCCGCGCCGTTCGGGCCCAGAAGGCCGAGGACGCCGGAACCAAGTTCCAGGCTGAAGTCCTGCAGGGCCAGCGTATTCGCGCCGTAACGCTTGCTGACATGGTCGATGGTGAGCTTCAAGAAGCCTCCGGTTCACGCCTGCTAGAAGAATACGGCCGGGGAGCAGCCGGAGTTCCGTGGCGTTTGGCCGGCGGCCAGCGGATGGGACCTAGTGTAGTGTCCCGGAAATACGCGAATAAAGTCGGGGCGCGGTTTCGGGGCCAGGCAAGAGCTTCGTAGCACAAACAAAATACACAAGGTCCTTCGCTGCGCTCAGGATGACAACACTCACTTATTTCGCGAATTAACGGGGCACAACACTAGTTCGCCTTGCGGGAGTGCACCAGTTTCAGGCTGTCGCTCTGCAGGATGCGCTGGATCTGATGTTTGGCGTGGACGGTCCAGGGACCGGTGGTGTCGAGTTTCACATAGGCGCGCCAGTGTTGCAGCGCTTTGCGGGGCTCGCGCATCTTCTCGTAGGCCAGAGCGATGTTGTAGTGCGCGTCCGCGTAGGTGGGCGCGAGTTGAATCGCGGCTTTATAGGTGTTGATGGCTTCTTCGACCCGTCCGGTTTCGTCGAGCACGTTGCCCAAGTCGAAATAGGCGAGCGCGTAGCGCGGATCGATCTCAATCGCCGAACGGTAATGCCTTTCGGCGAGCGCGTAGTCCTGACGGTTGTAGTAAAGCGTGCCCAGATTGATGTGGGCGGCGGCGTGCATGGGATCCATGTCGAGAACCTTTAAATAGGCAGTGATCGCCTCGCTCTGCGTCGAGGGATTCTCTTCCAGCACGATGCCGCGCGCAAACAAGTCGGCAACGTCGGTAATCACCAGTTCCGGCCCGTTACGCGGCGGGCTGGTCACGACCTTACTTTCTTCGGACGAAAAATCGAACATGAACTGTCCGGCGATGGGCTCAAGCAGCCGCCCCTGGTGCCGGAAAGCGACGCGGTGTCCGCTCTGATAGGCCCCAGCCTCAAGCAGCGGATTNNGCGGGACGAACCCGCTGGGCGCAGAGGTCGCGCACCTTCTTGATCTGCACCAGATCGAAAAAAGAATAGTCTTCGCTCGACGTCACCAGTCCCGCCTTCTCCCAGGTCTGAAGCTGGCGAGGAACAAGACGGAGGATGCGCAGCAAGTCGGCGCGGCTATAGCGATACATGACGGCCAAAATCTCTGTTCTGATTATCCGGAACTTCTGTGCGGGAATGCAAGTAGCAACCCAGTGGAAGGCTGTGGACAATCGGGACGAAATGGCACAAAGGTGGTGGACAGATCTCTTCACCGGCAGATAGAAGGTCGTTCTTTCACCAGGGGCACAGCGAAGCGCAGAAGAAATCATTAACCCGCGGGCACAAGCGGGGCACGAAGCAGCTACCTTGAGCCGCTCTGTGCCCCGGTTAGTTCTTATGCGCTCCTTCGTCTGAGACTATTGACGCGCGCGTGCGCCTCGGCAATAGGCCCTTCCGGTCCATGGACCGCGTCGGAATACATGAACTGCACGGGAACCTTGCCGCTATCGTCCGTCAGTTCCACCTCCTGAAAGACCTTCGTCAAATCGCCGCCCGCTTCGGAAACCGGAAAGTCGCCGCACTCCTCGCCCTGGTCGGACATCCACCCGAGGAAGGAATCGGCATTGGGGCTGTTCCCGGCGCGGATTGCATCTTCGACATCCGCATCGGTTCGAGCCTCATTCAGTTCGTGATAGAACGTAGCGACCACATTCTTCCAGGGCTGGTCAAACACCGGGATTCCGTTCACCGTTCCGTCCGCTTCGGTCTGCGAGTAAACGCCGACCGCGTAATAAACGGTAACCGTGCCCGAAACATGAACCGAGCCGTGGTAGCCACCGAGGCCGTTGAGTGAATCGTCTTCATCGTCTTCGGGCACAATGATGTGTGTCTTCGCTGCAGCCATTTGCCGTTTGACTGCGTCCACCACTTGCTTTCCGCCGCCTGTGGTCGTCGTATCGGTATTCAGCACGGTTCCGGGCGGCAGCATGAAGTTGTAGACCGTCGAGGTCAGGTCACTGGTGAGTCTACCTTCGAGATGGAGCGTCTTCACCAGTTGCTCGACGTCCCCTTGTGACATGAGCCGCGGCGCGGCGCCAGGCAAACGTTGGGAGCCGTCAAAGGTGGTGGTAATCGGGCCGGAAAAGTACTGCACCATCACGTTGTTGAGGTTCTGGTCGGACAACGCCTCGGAGAGGGCTTTATCGATACTTGCGATGTCGTCTTGATTCCAGGCATCGCCGCCGACATAGAAATTCGTGAATCTCAAGTTCTGAATTGTTTTCCCGCCCAGATACTTGAGATCGTGTTCTGGAGTGGGGGCAATGCCCGGCACAATCGCCTTTGGCACAGGGGATCCAGCGCGTTTCCTGAAAGCCTTCTCCGCGCGGGAGCCTCGCCGCACATACACATTCATCGGACGCCGGTGTTCTCTGACTTCCTTGCTGGTCATATTGACCTCCTTCATTCTCTGCATTCCTGCTACCAGCGGGATAGCAGCCGTCCCCGAATCATTTCCGGGTTCACTTTCCCCTGGGGTTTCGTTCAGACCGAAATAACGACTGTGATGTCGAACAAGCTGTGACCAACGCCGTTTTCGTATCATGCCACCACTTTGGCGACGCCGGAAATTCCCCGAAAGAGGACTCTCCTTTGGTGGCAGGCTCCAAGTTTCCCTGAAAAGGCGCAACGGTACGGACGACGACAAGTCAAGGTTCGGACGGTGGGGAGTACGGGCGTGCTGAAAGGAGGTGGCTCTTCACCTATCGAGCAAGGGCCCGGGTCACCACGCGCCGATGCGGTCAATACGACTTATGACCCACGCATAAGTCCTATCCACTAGAACGAGAGCAGGGTGGTTTTCCCTGCGCGCCTTTTTGTAAACTTCCGCGTCGATCCGAAGCCGGGCTATCCCGTTTCGCTGGTCAGAATGAAAAGTGGCTTTTTCTCGAAGCTCTTGTAGTGGGGACGGAGGCGGTCGACGTTGTAATGCTCTTTTACATTGACAACTTTCTTCGAGGCAGTAACCGTGTCGATGGGCATGTTGTCGTACCGGCCATTCCTCAGGACGACAAGCCGTCCGTGGATCTTGCCCAGAAGCAAGTCCAGGGCGATATTGCCATAGGCCATTGGGACAATGGAGTCGATGGCATCGGGGTCGCCGCAGCGCACCAGGTAGCCGAGCTTCTGGTTAATGATGTCGATCGTTTTGCCGTTGTTATACCTGGGGGAAAGTTCCTTCAGCTTCTCGGACACCAAATCCCCGATCCCGCCCAGTTTCTTGTGGCCGAAGGCGTCGGTGGCCTCAGCCTCGAACACCATTTCTCCGCCTTTGAACGTCGCTCCCTCCGAAACCAGGACGATGGAATAGCGGTTGGGGTTTTTCTTGCGGTCCGAGACCAGCAACTCAGTCAGTCGCTCGATGTCAAATTTGTGCTCCGGGATCACGCAGCGGTTCGCGGCTCCGGCCATGGTGGGCAGCATCGCACTAAATCCCGCATAGCGGCCGAAGACTTCGAGGACCATGAAGCGTTCGTGGGAGCCGGCGCTGGTACGCAGGCTGTTGGTCATGGAAATGGTGCGGGTCACACAGGTGCTGAAGCCGATACAGTAGTCCGTGCCCGGAACATCATTGTCCATGGTCTTCGGAATCGCGACCACTTTCACGCCTTCCTGATGAAGCCGCACACCGTAGCTCAGCGTGTCATCCCCGCCAATGGGGATAAGGTAGTCGATGCCAAGCCAATCGAGATTCTTCAGAACCTCCGCGGTCAGATCGTTCTTCTCGGCGTTGTAAGCGGACTGCAAGTGAGACGGAACGCCGGACTTCTTGACCCGGCTGGGGTTGGTGCGCGAAGTATGGAGAAACGTGCCGCCAGTGCGGCCGGCGCGGTTGACCGTGTCCTCCGACAGGGTCTGAAAGTTTTCGCTATTGTCGTAATCCTTTTCGCGGACCATGTCGACCAGTCCGGCCCACCCCCGGCGGAAGCCGATCACCTGGCAGCCCTCGCGCAGGGCGCGGATCGTTACCGCGCGGATGGCTGGGTTCAGGCCGGGCACGTCGCCGCCACCGGTGAGGATTCCAATTACACCTTTCTTTGTCGTCATACCTTGCCGCCTTGTTGTCGAAGATGTCGTATTTTTTGAGCTTACACCCGATCGGCTCCTCTCCGCTGTGAGCAATCCCGTCGTATTGCCGGGTTTAACTTCCTGCATTCCGTTTCGGGAATCCATGTTTACGAGGGTGCTTCCGCTGGCATGGACCCGCGTTGTCACGACGGTTTTGGCGGAATTGTGACAAAATGCGAACGGGATATATCGGAGACACAGTCTGGTGGAACTCTATCGGTGGTTGCCGCCCGAAGCGGTGAAGATTCTTCTGGTTCTCTTCCTGTCCTTTCTCATCGGACTGGAGCGCGAGGAGCACAAGACCGCAGCCGGGCACTACGCATTCGGGGGCGTGCGCACATTTCCGCTCATTGGATTGATTGGCTACTCAATCGCTCTTCTGTCCGGCACGCAGCTGCTGCCCTTGACGCTCGGCTTCCTGGTGATTGGCGGCTTTCTGTCGCTGTCCTATTGGCACAAACTCTCGACTGCCGAAGCTGCGGGCGTCACGTCCGAGATGTCTGGTCTGGCGACTTACCTGGTGGGCGCGCTGGTTTACTACGAGCACTTTTGGATTGCCACTACCTTGAGCGTGGCCAGCTTGCTCCTGCTGGAACTCAAGACAGGTCTGGAAAAACTCGCCAGCCGCGCCGCGCCAGGAGAAATTCTCACTCTCGCCAAGTTCCTGCTGCTCTCGGCTGTCATTCTGCCCATCCTGCCCAACCAGGAGTTTGGGCCGTTTCACATCAATCCTTTCAAGACCTGGCTGGTTGTCGTCGCCGTGAGCACGATTTCGTACGGCAGCTACATCTTGCAGAGGCTTACCAAGGAGCACGGCGGAGTTGTGCTTGCCGCCTTCCTCGGCGGGGCGTACTCATCGACGTTGACCACCGTGGTCATGTCGCGAAGAGCGGCCCATGAAGACCACCCCCACCTTTTCGCGGGAGGGATCCTGATCGCCTCGGGTGTCATGTACGTCCGTCTGGCTGCCCTCCTGGCTCTCTTCAATCGTCACCTGATGTCCCTGTTGGCACCCACCTTTCTCGTACTGGCGGGTCTGGCGATAGCCGTCGGCTGGATTTGGTCGCGCCGGCCAGATGCGAGGCTGGATGAGGTAAAGCGGGAATTTGAGCCGAACAACCCACTCGAGCTGATGGCAGCATTTCTCTTCGCTCTTCTTTTCCTAGCGATGGTGGTGGCTACCCAGTTGGCCGTTACTTACCTCGGCAGGGCGGGAGTCAACATACTGGCGGCGGTCATGGGGGTCACCGACGTGGATCCCTTCATCATGGGCAT
>PMBA01000146.1:9483-19228 GCA_003152795.1 Acidobacteriaceae bacterium
GCTCGCAGATGTGACCATCGGATCCATAGCGTCGTCCCCGAGCCGGGCCATTGTTACGCTCCTGTGAATTTCGGGAGATTGTGGGCAAAAAGAGCGATCTCCCGTTTAGAATAGAGGTTTCTGCTCGACTCTGCCGAGGTCGAAGACAATCCCCATGAAAAACCGAGGAGCGCCCGCTGCCAGGAGTGCCGGGAAAGCGACTGCTCGGCGCAATCCCAATCGTCGCTCCCCGCGCGTGCCCTCGCCAGACGCTCCCCCTCTCGATGATCCTCAGCTTTACGTCAATCGCGAGCTTAGCCTTTTAGAGTTCCAGAAACGAGTGCTTGAAGAAGCTCAGGACGACACTGTCCCTTTGCTGGAACGAGTCAAGTTTCTGTCCATCGTGGGCTCAAACCTTGACGAGTTCTTCATGGTGCGAGTTGCCGGTCTCAAGCGGCAGGTCGCGGAAAGCGTTCTCGAGTGTGGCGCGGATGGAATGCACCCGGCAGCTCAACTCGTGGTGATACGCGAGAAGGTCGTCGCCCTGTTGCGAAGCGCGCACGAGTGCTTGCAGCGGCAGATCCTGCCCGCACTCAGGAAAACCGGCATCCATGTCGTGGACTATGCGCAGCTGAGCAGCCGGCAGCGGTCGGCAGTCAACAAGTATTTCGCAGATACAGTTTTTCCGACGCTGACCCCCTTGGCCTTTGATCCCGGCCGGCCCTTTCCCCACATCTCGAACCTGAGTTTGAACCTGGCTGTGCTGCTTCGGGACCGGGAAGGCACCGAACACTTTGCCCGGGTGAAGATCCCGAATTCGATTCCCCAACTGGTCGCCATGGATCCCGCTCCACCCCTGAAAGGAGAGAACGGGAAGCGTACCGCACGACAGTACTTCGTCTGGTTGGAGCAGTTGGTCGCAGCCAACCTGGAGATGCTGTTCCCGGGAATGAAAATCCTCGAAGCCCATCCCTTCCATATCACCAGGGATGCGGAGACTGCCATCCAGGAACTGGAGGCGGGAGACCTGCTGGAATCCGTCGAGGAGGGTGTCCGGCAAAGACGCTTTGCGGATGTGGTGCGACTCGAAATCAACGATGCCATGCCACCGGCAATCCTGAACATCCTGGTCGAGAACCTCGAAGTCAGTCGTGACGATATCTACCAACTGAGCGGACCGGTAGCTCTCAGCCGGCTGCGACATCTCTGGGCCATCGATCGTCCCGAACTGAAGGACCAGCCCTTTCTGCCAACAACACCTGGCGCACTTGAGATTGGGGAGGAGCGGCAAGACATATTTGCAGCCATTCGCGCCGGAGACATTCTGTTGCACCATCCTTTCGATTCGTTCCAGCCCGTGGTTTCCTTCCTGCAGCAGGCGGCGCGCGACCCCGCCGTGCTGGCCATCAAGCTCACTCTTTACCGGGTGGGCCGGAATGCGCCGGTGGTGGAGACCTTGCTGGAGGCTATCGAGAACGAGAAACAGGTGGCCGCGCTGGTCGAACTCAAGGCTCGATTTGACGAAGAGAGCAACATTGAGTGGGCCCGGGCGCTGGAACGTGAAGGCGTACACGTGGTGTACGGGTTGCAGGGCCTCAAAGTCCATTCCAAAGCCGCGCTCGTCGTGCGTCAGGAAGGAAATCTGATCCGGCGCTACGTGCACTTGTCTACCGGCAACTACAACAGTATTACGTCACAGCTCTACACCGATATTGGAATGTTCACGTGTGACGAAGAGATCGGGGCCGACTGTACCGACCTCTTCAACTATCTCACCGGATACTCAGCCAAGGCCGAGTACCGGAAGTTGCTGGTTGCTCCAACGAACCTGCGGGAGCGGTTTGAGCGGCTGATCAAGCGGGAGATCGAACATCAACGCCAGGGCGAGCGCGGACACCTGATTCTCAAGATGAATGCCCTGGTGGACAAGCGCATGATCCGGCTTTTGTACGAGGCATCCCAGGCCGGCGTGCAGGTCGACCTCCTGGTACGGGGAATATGCTGCCTTCGTCCGGGGATCCGTGGCGTAAGCGAAAACATCCGGGTGATCAGTATTGTGGGCCGCTTCCTGGAGCATAGCCGGATCTACTATTTCAGGAACGCGGGCAATGGCAATGACGAGATTTATCTCGGCAGCGCCGATCTGATGCCGCGCAACCTGAACCGGCGAGTCGAGGTGATGTTTCCCGTGCGGGATGCTAAATTGATTCGTCACCTGCGCGACGACGTTCTCGCCATCTACCTGGCCGACGTGGCCAAGGCACGCTATATGCAACCCGACGGAAGCTACCTGCGTGATGCCAATCGTGCGGTTCCCGGGGCAACGAACAGCCAGCAACTGCTGATCGACCGCGCCGTGAATGGCTCGCAATGATGTGGCCAGCGCCCGGCACCAGCCCGCCTGCTCTCTTACTTCTGTTTCTTATCCCAATCCTCTCTTGACGTCGCTTTGAGCGGTTCAAGCTGCTTGCCCTGCAGAGCTGTATTCAGCGCTGGGACCTGCGACGTGGCGATCGACTGAAACTGCGTTCCCGCCTCCGCCAGTTGTTTCTCGAGAACGGCCGCGCTCTCGATCTGCGATTGCGTCGGGCGCCCGGAGTAACCGTTCACGGCGCCATACAACTCCCCAAGGTTCTCCCGGAGCCTCTTCTCGCCCGTAATCATGCCGCCCTCTTTCACCGCTACGAGTGAAGAGCGGAAGTCCTCCAGTTTCCGGACCAAGCCGTTCAGCTGCTCCTTTAACTTGTCGTCCGCGGCTGCGCTCGCCCGCTGTTTCGCCTGGTCGCGGAGCTCGCTGGTGGCATCGACGATGTAAGTCAACTGCGCCAACATGTCGTAGAGCTGGGTGACCACCTTGTGCTGGAGCTCGCGATCTGCCGCGGTGCTCTTGGTTCGCGGATCCGGCACCAGCTTCACCTCCGAGGAATAAGTCTCCTTCCCCTTGGTCAGCTTGACCGCATACGTTCCTTCCTGCACCTGCGGCCCATAGAAAACATATTCGTTCTCCACCAATCCGGCAGCCGGTGGCATCTTCGGCGGCTTTGCCCGCTCGGGCCATTGCACCCGATTCAGTCCCCGGCGCTTATCGCCCTGCAGCGATGTAAGCAATTGACCTTTCGCATCGTAAATGTCCAGCTTCAAGTCGCCGAAAATGTGCCGCTTCTTCTGGTAGTAAACGATGGCTGCCGCTTCCGGGAGCGTTGGCCCGCGAAATTCGGANNAGCTCAGGAGTGAGAGCACGGATGGGCGTCAGGTCGTCAAGAATGTAGATGCCGCGGCCATGGGTCGCCAGAATCAAGTCCGATTCGCGTGGCTGGATCGCAATGTCGCGCACTGCCACGTTCGGCAGGCCGCCTTTGAACTGCGCCCAGTGCCCGCCGCCATCAATCGAAATGAAAAGCCCGAACTCGGTCCCCACGAACAGAAGATTGGTATTGACCAGATCTTCGCGCACCACATGGGCGTAGCCGCTCAACTCTGAGGTGGAAAGCGAGGTCCACGTTTTCCCGTAGTCCCTGGTGCGGTAGACATGCGTCTTCATGTCGCCCGCCGCGTGTCCATCGAACGTTGCGTAGGCAGCGGCCGGATCGAAGTGACTCGCCTCGATGGTCGAGACCCACGTCCCCGCGAGCAGCCCGGAAAGATTCTGCGCAACATTCGTCCAGTGCTTGCCGCCATCGCGAGTGACCTGGACGTTTCCGTCGTCCGTCCCCACCCAGATCACGTCACCGTTCTTGGGAGATTCCGCGATCGTATAGATGGTTTCGAACTTCTCCGCGTCCGAATTGTCGATGGTCAGCCCGCCCGACATCTCCTGGTGCTGCCGGGCCGGATCGTTGGTCGTCAGATCCGGTGAAATCCGGTCCCACGACTCTCCGTGATCGCGCGACCGGAAAAGGAATTGCCCGCCCAGGTAGATCGTCCCCGGATGGTTCGCGCTCATATGAATCGGTGCGTTCCAGTTAAAACGGAACTCCGGCTCACCCGGCCGCGGCAGCGGCTTGATGTCTTTCGATTCGCCGGTGGACTTGCGGAAGCGAGCGATCTTTCCGCCCTGATATTCCGCATACGCGTAGTCCGAATCCGCCGGATCGGAAAACGCCCAGAAGCCATCCCCAAAATCGATGTTCCGCCAGTGCCGATTTGCGATNNCGCCAGTGCGCGGCGCGATCCAGCGACTGATAAACGCCGCCATCGGTGCCCAGCAGCATCTGGTCGGGATTGTCCGGGTCGATCCACAACGCGTGATGATCGCCGTGGTTTCCGCCGCCTGGTCCCTCGTCCGCTGCGAACGCGGCGCTGAAGCTCTTCCCGCCGTCTTCGCTGGCCGTCAGAAAGAATCCCGGCTTGTACACGCGATCCGGATTCTTGGGATCGGCCGCCAACCGGGCAAAGTAAAACGGCCGTCCGCTGACGTTGTACGAGTTGTTGACCTCGGCCCAACTCGCACCCGCATCGTCCGAGCGGAACAGCGCCGTGTGATTCTTCGCCTCCACCACCGCGTAAACGCGCGCGTGGTTCGCGGGAGCGACCGCGATGCCGATTCGCCCCAAATCGCCTTCCGGCAGACCTTTTCTCAGTTCCTGCCAAGTGGCGCCCGAGTCCGTGCTTTTGAACAGCCCGCTGCCCGGACCGCCCGACCGGAAGTTATGCGGCTCACGGCGCACGTCCCACATGGCGGCATAGAGCACACTCGGATCTTGCGGGTCCATCGCCATCTCCGCACAACCCGTGCTGTCGTTGCGGTAGAGAAGCTTGTTCCAGGTCTTGCCGCCATCGGTGGTCTTGAAAACACCTCGCTCCGGGTTCGAATTCCACAAATGGCCCAGCGCGCAGGCATAAACCGTCTTGCTGTCCTTCGGATGCACCACCATGCGGCTAATGTGTTCGGAGTCGGAAAGTCCCATCGCCTCCCAACTCTCACCGCCATCTCGCGTGCGGTACACACCTGTTCCCACCGACACGCTGTTGCGCACCCAGGACTCGCCCGTCCCCACCCAGACGGTTTGTGGATTGGAAGGGTCGATTGCGACCGAGCCAATCGAAAGCGAGGGTTGTTTGTCGAAGATCGGTTTGAAAGTCGTGCCACCATCCACCGACTTCCATACGCCGCCGCTGGCCGAGCCGATGTAGATTGTCAGCCGCTGGCCTTCGTGAATCGCCGCGATGTCGGCGATGCGGCCGCCCATCGCTGCCGGGCCGATCGCGCGGATCGGAAGCCCGCTCAGCGTGTCAGAGTCCAGCGCCACATCCTGCGCCAGGGCGGAAACTGCCAGCGCGACGACGGAGAAAGCAATCCAGATGATTCGCACACGATTGAACATATTTCCCTCGAGCTCAAAGTCAAGATTCCATCTGCAACGGAGCGTCGGGTGTCCCCGCCCGGCGGGACAGGCGAGACACCCGTCTCTCCACGTGCCGGTTCAGTTCTTCGGCGTGTCGGGCTTGGCCGGTGCGGGCGCCGGCGCGGGGGCGGGCATTTTGAAAATCGAATCGTCCGCCACCACATTAAGTTCGATTTTCGTAATCGTCAGCTTCTGCTTCTCCGGGCTTCCCTTGATGCCGCTCTCCACCGCGAACGGAAAGATGATTCCGTTTACTTCCTTGTAGTCGCCAATCGCCGACTCAGCCATCTGCTCGCTGCCCCGAATGGTGCGCTTGGTTTCTTCCTTAATTTCAAGGAAAGAGTCCGCATCAATGTAGACCGTCTGCACGTCGCCATTCTTGAGGGTGACTTTCAGTTTGTAAGCGTCCGTCCCTTCGATCTTCTCTTTTCCGAGAAGTTCGACCTGGTGCCCTTTGCTCTTGTAGTCCACCAGTGGGCCATCGACGTCAGCCATTTCTTCAACCTCTTTTGCCTCGTCCGCCGACATCAGTTCTGGATCTTTCTTGCCCGTAAAAGGCATGATCTGCCACGCATTCTTGCCGTCATAAGCCTGCACTGCGGTCAGGCCCTGAACGGTGAATTCCAGCCGAGCCAGGTTTCCCCGCTTCTGGATCAGCACCCCAGGCGCTTCCATCCCCGGCCCCATCGTCATCGTTGCCGTGGATTTGATCGACTGCACGCTTTTCAGCTTGTCCGATCCGCCACGCGCTTGAACGTTCTTCGCAATAATCTCGTCTACGGTTTGCGCCCATACAGCCGGAGCCAGCACCGCGACCGCAAGCATCCCGAAACACAGCTTTCTGAACATGAGTGATCTCCTGAGATTTTTCTTTGGTAAGCCAACGGCGTGAATAGTAGACGATAAGAGCCTTCCTCCGGACTGTCAAATCAATCGTGCGGCACTCTAAAGAAAGACACTTCGACATTGTTCTGTTGAAACCGGAAGATCGGATCGGGTCCCGTCCGTCCCTGCTTCCGGCCCGCTCGTCCCCACCCCGGCATGAATCCACTCCTCATGTGGGTTACCCTAGTCGCGTGCCTGTCTCCGCACCCATTTCCCCGCAACGTCAGCCGGGCATTCTCAGCGTCTCGCTGATTTCGGCGGCGGTCGTGTCGGCAGCGGGCCTGCTGAAATTCTGGTATCTCTATCTCGACGATCTCGCGCGCGACCGCCCTGGAACGTTCGCCCAGCGCGCGCTGGAAGAAGGAACGGGGTGGCTCGCCGCAACAGTATTAATTCCCGCGATTGTCTGGGCAAGCCGCAGGTTCCGCTTCGGAGAGCATCCGTGGTGGCGACTTGCTCCGATCCACCTGGGCTTCGCGATCATGCTCTCGATTGCGCACACGACGCTGATGGCCGTCTCGCGCGCCATCGTCTTCCCGCTCGTCGGGATGGGAAGCTACGACTATGGCGCGATGCGTTGGCGCTATCCGATGGAATTCTCCAACTTCGTGGTCATTTATGCCATCTTCGTAGGCGCGCTTAACCTCTTCGATTATTACCGCGAGCTGCGCAACCGGCAGATCGTGGCGGCCGAACTGGAAGCTCGGCTCGCCCAGACGCAACTCCAGAATCTACAGCTTCAGCTTCAACCGCACTTTCTGTTCAACACGCTGAACACCATTTCCTCCGTGATGTACGAGGACATTGCGCGCGCCGATGCCATGCTGGCGCAACTCAGCGACCTGCTGCGGCGCACGCTGCGGCGGCCGGACGCGCAACAGGTCCCTCTCGAAGAGGAGATCGAAACCGTTCGAATGTATCTGCGCATCATGCAGGAACGCTTCGGCGAAGATCTGCGTGTGGAAGTCGCAATGGATCCAGATGTCGCACAGATGCTCGTCCCGCAACTGCTGTTGCAGCCGCTGGTGGAGAACTCGATTCGACATGCCGCTGGAAAGACGCCGCTGGAGGTAACGGTCCGCGCCGCTCGCAGCCAGGGCGAGCTGCTGCTGCGCGTCAGCGACAACGGTCCTGGACTGCAAGGCGCGATCATCGAGAAAGGAATCGGACTCACCAACACCGCCGAGCGCCTTGCCGCGCTCTACGGCGAACGCCACCAACTGAGCTTCGACAACGGTCCGGACGGTGGATTGACGGTATCCGTGCGCATACCGCTGCAGGCGGCGACCGCATGACCGCTTTGCGCGTCTTTGTGGTGGACGACGAAGCGCCTGCGCGCCGCAAGCTGCTGCGCTTCCTGGCTGCAGATTCCGAGGTCGAGGTTGTTGGCGAAGCGGTGAATGGGCAGGAAGCGGTGGCAGGAATTCAGCGCACCCATCCTGACTTGCTTCTGCTCGATGTGCAGATGCCCGATTTCGACGGGTTCGAAGTGGTGAAGCAGTTGGCCGCGCCGCTGCCCCAGATCGTGTTCGTCACCGCTTTCGACCAATACGCGATCCAGGCATTCGACGTGCACGCCTTCGGCTACCTGCTGAAACCGTTCGACCAGCCGCGCTTCCAGAGGGTTGTGGACGACGCCAAGCGGCAGGCACGCGCCCACCACAGTTCCAGCTCCAATTCCGAAGAAGTGTTGCGCAAACTGCTGGCCGATGTGGACCGCGCCCGGCGTGTCCCAGCGCGTCTGGTCGTCGAGCAGGGCGAACGAATGTTGTTCGTGGCGCCCGGCGAAATTGACTGGATCCAGAGCGAGCGCAACTACTTGCTCGTCCACGCTGGCGACAAGACGTACACGATCCGCGGAACACTGGATGCGATGGAGGAGCGGCTCGATCGCGCGGAATTTGTGCGCATCAATCGCTCGGCCCTCGTGCGTCTGGATGCGGTGCGCGAGTTGCAGAAGTGGTTTCACGGCGAATACAAAGTGATCTTGAAATCGGGCGCAGGCCTGATGTGGACGCGGCGGTATCTGGGAAGACAGGCGGAAATTCTGCAGAAGCTTTAGGACGTCAATACGCAAGACTTGACCTTGTACCCCTTCCTGTCGGATTGGGTCAGGCGCGTCAGACGTGCCGCGCCAGGTTTATAGTTGTCGTCGCCGGCTTCAATTTAGAATTCGGATGCCACCAAAGCGCCACGCACCTATGGAGATAAGGGATGCCCGATCTATGGCGAATATTGCTCACCCTGCTGTTCATCCTTCCCTTCTCGTCAGCACAGGAAACACACAGCCACAGTGCGCCTGAGAAACTGGGGAAAGTATCGTTTCCGATTTCCTGCGCAGCGGCAGTTCAGGAGCAGTTCGACCGAGCTGTAGCTCTGCTTCACTCCTTCGCTTACACCGCCGCCGAAAATGCATTTCAGGGCGTGGGCGAAATGGATCCGCGGTGTGCGATGGCACATTGGGGAATGGCTATGGCGTACTTTCACCAGCTTTGGGAACCGCCCATTGTGCCCGCGACAATTTCGATTGCGCAAAGGGAAATCCAGCGGGCGCAGCAGATCGGGACGGACTCCGAACGCGAGCGCCTGTTCATCAATGCGCTGGGCTTGCTATATCAGGACGCGGCCTCCGTTCCGTACCGCACGCGGGCGTTGAACTATGAGCACGCGATGAGCCATCTCGCTGCAGAGAACAGGAAAGATGTCGAAGCGCAGGTGTTTTACGCGCTCGCACTCCTGGCGAACGCATCTCCGGCCGACAAGACCCATGCGAAGCAGAAACAGGCGGCCGATCTGCTTGAGCCGCTCAATCGCAGCTACCCGCAGCACCCGGGGATCCCTCACTACCTCATCCATGCTTACGACAATGCGGAACTCGCGCCAAAAGGCCTCCCGGCGGCAAAGGCCTACTCCCAGATTGCACCGTCAGCGCCGCACGCATTGCACATGCCATCGCACATCTTCACGCGACTTGGCTTGTGGGACGACTCCATCCGTTCGAACCAGGCAGCCAGAGAGGCGGCACACCAGCAGGGAGACATGGGAGAAGAGCTTCACGCGATGGACTACTTGGTTTATGCCTATCTGCAAGGTGGACGCGACAATGAGGCAGCGAAGGTCATCGGTCAGCTCAAGAACATGACGATGCTGGGTGCAGGCGAATTCAAGATCGCGTATGCGGCGACGGCGATGCCGATTCGCTATGCGGTTGAGCGGGGTCAATGGGCCGAGGCTGCCCGCACAGTTCCTCCGGCAGGCGCCCCGCCTCAGGTTGCTGCAATCGCGGTTTGGGCGCGGGGCATCGGTTTGGCCCGGAGCGGGCACATCGCCGAGGCGCGGCAAGAAATCGACAAATTGTTGCAGATCCAACAGCAGCTTCGCGCCCTGGGCAACGACTATTGGGCAACGCAGACGGGCATTCTGGCGCGCGAATTGATGGCATGGGCGGCGCAGGCGGATGGGAAACCGGATCAAGCCGCCAGCTTCATGCGTGCGGCTGCGGATGAGGAAGACGCAATCGAGAAGCTTCCGGTGAC
>PMBA01000031.1 GCA_003152795.1 Acidobacteriaceae bacterium
TCGATTCACCGCTGCCCTGATGTTCCCTGGTACCCCAGAGTGGCGGCGAAGCCGAGCGTTTGCACCCTCCCGAGTGTTCCTGGATCTCCACCACCGATTCACGGGCGTGCCAGCCTCCTTCGATTCCCGCCCAATCTGACGCCCATCCGCCGCCGTATTGCCCGTGCTCGCAGGTTTAGCCAAGCGGCGTACCCTGCTGGGATATAGACCTCTCCTCTGTGCTCTGTGACCGAAATCGCTTGCACTGCAAGTGCGAACCGGGGTATGGTTTGATCGTCTTCCCCGATACAATCTGCGTCGCGCCGCGAAGGGTCTGAGCTGCCCCGTCACGTTTCAGGGCGGCCCATGCACTATTTGTCAGACACTCCTGCGCGGTTTGTTGTTCTTTCATTTTGAAGGAATGGGTCCCCAATGTCTGTTACTCGCGCTGCTCTCGCTAGAGTCCTTCCCCGGATCCTGCTCTCGACGACCCTGCTCTCGACGACCATGGTTGGTCAGTCGTTCAGCCCTGTGTCCAGCATGGCTCAACTGGCAAACCGCGGGTTGTCACAATACCGGAACGGCGAGCATTTTCTTCCACCCGAGTTGAATCCCCCTGGCGTCTTGCCGCGCATCCATCCCGGTATGAGGGATGCGTTCTCGGAGTTCGCCAGGCCGGGTGCGCTTATTTTTGTGAGGAAGGCGACCTACAGCTCCGGCGGCGCCGCGCCCAGTTCGATTGCAGTCGCAGATGTGAATGGAGACGGTAAGCCCGATGAGATCGTGCTCAACCAGTGTTCCAGCGGCAACAACTCCGAGTGCGCTGGCCCGGGGGTGGTTAGCGTGCGCTTAGGCAATGGGGATGGTACGTTTCAAGCCGCACAGACGTACGCCTCGGGCGGCTATTTCTCGATTCAAGTCGTCGCCAGGGACTTGAACGGGGACGGCAAGCTCGACTTGGCCGTGCTTAACACATGTGGGGACGATAGCTGTTTTTCGAATGGTTCGATTAGCATCCTGTTTGGCAATGGAGACGGCACGTTCCAACCCGCACAGACCTTTGATTCGGGGCACTACTACCCATCGTCGATGGTGGCGGGCGACGTCAGCGGCGACGGCAAAATCGACCTGCTCGTCAGCTACTACTGCGATCCCACGCAGGAATTCTGTCCGTCCGGCGCAGTTGATGTTTACCTGGGCAACGGCGACGGCACCTTTCAGGTGCCTGTGAACTACAGTACAGGCGGCTACCTTACCCAAGAAGTTGTTCTGGCGGATATGAACGGAGACGGCAAGGCCGACTTGCTGGTCGCCAACTGTGGCAGCGCGAATTGCTATCTGGGTACGGTGGGCGTGCTGCTGGGCAACGGTGACGGGACGTTTCAGGACCCGCGGACCTATAGCTCTGGCGGAGTCTTCGCCAATGTGGTGACGATTGGCGACGTGAACGGAGACGGCAAACCCGACTTGCTCGTTGACAATTACTGCCTTTCGCCGAATCCCTGTACCGGGACGGTAGTAAGCGTGCTGCTTGGGAACGGCGACGGAACGCTGCAAAAGGCTCAAACCTACAGCGCCGGCGGCTACGGCTGCAGCAATGCGGGGTATTGTCCAGTTTCCATCGCGTTAGCGGATGTGAACGGGGACGGCAAACTTGATGTCGTAGTACCGTTCAGCATCCTGCTGGGGAACGGGGACGGCACATTTCAGGCGCCTCAGGGCTACAATCCTGGCGACTGTGGCAGTGGACAGTTCGTCCTGGCGGATCTGAACGGCGACGGCAGACTCGATGTCAGTGTGGCCAATTACCACGCCGACAATGCTTGTGGCGATATCGGCGTCGAAATTCTTCTTAATGTCGGTCCGCGGGCTACGTTGACTTCTTTGGTTTCTCTGTTGAACCCTTCCAGCTATGGGCAGCCCGTGACTTTTGCGGCAACCCTGACCACCCAGGGCAACGCCGCTCCCACCGGAACCGTGACCTTCATGGACGGCTACAGCGTGCTTGGCACCCGCGCCCTGAGGGGCGGCGTCGCTACGTTCACCACGCGGATCTTGACCGCGGACACGCACTCGATCACTGCCCACTACTACGGAAACGCAAATTTCGGGCCGAGCAACTCTTCGGTCCTGCCGCAAGCTGTGAACGCAGCTGCTACCGCAACCTCGCTGTCGTCCTGGTCCAGTCACTCTGTTTACGGCCAGCAGATCAAGTTGAGAGCCGTGGTCCTGCCGTCGTATAGTGGCAAACCTGCGGGCACCGTGACGTTCTACGACGGCACCACCCCATTAGCCTCCGTTACGCTCAACGGTGGCCGCGCGAGTCTGACCATCTCGACGCTGGCGACCGGAGTTCACTCCCTGACCGCTGCCTACGCCGGCAGCAATGCCTTTGCGCCCAGCACATCGGCCGGGTTGATAGAGACCGTCGAGAGTTCCAGAGTCGCGATCGGCCTGACCTCCAATGCGAACCCGGCTCCGGTCAACCAGTCGGTTACTTTCTCGGTTGTCGTCAGTGGCGCCGCCGACATTCCCGGCGGTTCCGTGACCTTCATGCAGGGATCAACTCTTCTCGGTACCGTGCCTCTGGTTAATGGTCAGGCGAGCTTCCCCGCGAGTTTTGCCGAAGCAGGGAGTTTTTCCATTGTCGCGGAGTACTCTGGCGACCAGAACTATCTCGCGCGGAACTCCGCCGCGGTGGAGCAGGTCGTAACCCAATAACTCCGGTTGATTCTCCGTGTAGAGACGGGCGTTGCCCCGTCTCCGCTGAAAACCGGACGCCTCTTCACCGGCGTTGGCAGTGCGGTCTCTTCACTTTGCCGGCGGAGCGTCGGTGGCGGTTGCCGGCGCCTTCGGTTTCGTCACTTTCTTTTTCGCCGGTTTTTTCGGAGGCTCGGTGTCATCCACCACGATTTTCTTCGGTGGCGGAGGCGGCGCCGCCGAAAGCGTCTTGACCT
>PMBA01000087.1 GCA_003152795.1 Acidobacteriaceae bacterium
CCTTGCGCCACATCCAGTACATGCGAACCGCCAGTTTCCGCGCCATCGCCACTTTCGCGATCGTCCGTCCTCGCCGCATCGCCAGGTGAAAATACTTACTGCGCCATTCCTGGTCACTGCGCACCGTGACTTGCGCCGCCTCCACCAGCAGGAATCGCAACAGCGAGTTGCCTTGCTTGCTGATGTGTCCCAGCCGACGCCGGTCACCACTGGACTCTTCCGACGGCACCAAGCCCACATAGCTGGCAATCTGTTTCCCGCAGTGAAACCGTTGCGGTGTCCCGATCACCAACTCGAACGCCAATGCCGTCAGAGGTCCGACCCCAGGATGCGTCATTAACTGCCGCGTTACTGGTCGCTTCTCCACTTCCTGCTCCAGCGCTCGTGTCAGCTCCTGGATCTTCGGCGTCACTTGGTCGAGTAACTCGAGCAAGTCCTGGCGACGCCGGCTGGACCACGGAGCCAGTACCAACGACTCCAGTTCCGCTCGCCCGGCCGGCCGCCACAGCGCTTTCTTGCGGCGCACTCCTTCATTGAGAGCCACCACATGCAGTTGATTCATGATGCGCGTACGCATCTGTACCAACCGGTGTCGATGCCACAACAGTTGCCGCAGATCGCGGTTCTCCCAACTCGGTACCCAGATTCGGGGAAAGCGATCTTCCAGCAACAATCGCAGCAGGAGCTGGGCATCTTGGCGATCCGTCTTCTGCTTGCGCACCCGCTTCGTGCGAATCTCGGCGGCGTCGCCGATCCACAACTCGAACTGCAACTCCCCGAGCAGCCGTTCAAACCAGCGGGCATGTCCACTGGCCTCCATTCCCACACGCACGCTCCTTGCTCGTGCTCGAAGATCGCGGTAGAACTTCTCCGCTTCCTCAGGGTGCTCCAGTCGCCGTTCGTTCACCTCTCCCGTTTCGCTGTCCACAAATGCAATTTGTTGGAAGCCCGGGTGATAGTCACATCCTATAATGATCATCTTCGGCTCCTTTCTCCCGAGCCTTTTGGTTGGTTTGCACCTCCAAAGTCTACTCGGGCATGGGAGCCGACATTGTTATGGAATCATTACCGCCGCTGTTGTAGCGTACGTCAATCGCCAGTCGCCAGTCCGGGTGCTGATCCAACAGTTGAAACATCCGCGCGATGAAGGGAGTAAAGTCCTCGTCACCCCAGTTCTGGATGAAGTTCCACTGAAAGTACAGCAACCTGGACTCAGGCATTTCGAGCATGAAGTAGGGCAACCGATATCGCAAATGAGGGGGCAGTGCCGGATCTCTTTTACGGAAGTCCAGGGGTCCTCGGCTGCCGAAAGCCGTCAGATAAGCTTGCAAATCGCCGCGGGTCCGTGGACCGAACATTTCTCCCTGTTGCATCCAAGCATCATTCAGTTTGGCCTTGAGTGGCTTCACGGTGTGCACGATCGTTTCCGTACCGCCGCCACTGACCGTGAGAGTCATCTCACTGCCGGTGGCAGCTCCCAACGCGCTGGCGATCGCTGCATTGGATAGCCACGTGGTGCCTTCTTGGGCCGCTAGAGGATTGTTGGCAGATTGAATTGCCAATACCTTCCTCATGGCCTCCTCCGCCGAAAGCTTGCCGATTTGCAGTACCTTCTTGCCGACCAGTGCCGACAATTCGGGAGCCGCGGAGGTGATGTATATCCCTTCCGGAAACGCGTAAAAGCGTAGCGGGAACCACTCCTCCAATCCCGGCACATTGATCGGATCTACATAGCTGTGTCCATCCTTCAGTTCGGCAACCAACTCCATCAGTTGGGCAACTCTGCAACCTGCATCGTGCCGGGTCGCAGTCGCTTCAATTTCCTTAGCCTCGAGATGAAGTGCGGACTGATTCACGAACAAGTAGGGCGCAGGATGAACCTGCTCAATCTTCTGTAGTACGAAATCTACGTCTCCCTGATATTCAGTGATGCTTGGTTGGGGAGAGCCGACCGCGAGAGTCAGAGCGCACAACGTCTCCAGCAATATCAATCCGGTGCCTTTCGCCTAAATCGTCCTGCCAACAGCTCCTGTTTGGACGTATCACTTCTCCTTCCGTCAACATTCGATCTCCCGATAACACGGTTTGCCGAGGGCCGCGGCGCCCTGCGCCGCCTCCGAGGAGGCTCCGGCGACATATAAGCGACCGTGCCGAGCGTAGAACCGGGACTGGTCAGATGCTCCGCGTCCACCGTCTGCGTGTTAAGAGACGCAATGTTGCTCGAAGAACTGCCTGCAAGAATGACCTTCGCCAAGCCAAAGTCGAGAATCTTGGCGTGCCCCCGCTCGGTGACGAAGATGTTGGGGGGCTTGATGTCGCGATGAACGATCCCCTTGGAGTGAGCCGCATCCAATGCGTCTGCGATGTCGATGCCGAGTGACAGGATCAATTCGGTCTCCAACGGACGCCGCGCAATACGGTGCTTCAACGTCACCCCATCCAGACACTCCATTGCGATAAATGATCGGCCCCGGTATTTCTGAACCAAGTGGAATGTTAGTCTTCGGCAGAATCTAAAGGGAGGTTTTGCTGATGAAGAAGAAGCGATTCGGGGTGGAGCAGATTGTCGGAGTGCTGAAGCAGGCGGAAGTGGGAGTGCCGGTCGTGGAGTTAATCCGGAAGGTCGGAATCAGCGAGCAGACGTTTTACCGATGGCCGTTTTGCGCTTTAGCGCCAGGATCGTCCTGGTCAGCAAGGAAGCTGTGCGGTTGTGTTCGCAAAACGTCAGTGGACAGTTCGTATGCCGCGACCGCCAGCTTGCGTTGGGTCCTTTTTCAAGAATTACGCATGGAGTTTTTCCAGCTTCACCATCCGCTCAACGCGACCGTGTTGTGTGACCGGGGAACTGTAGAAACTGTAGCCTAAGTTCGGATTCGCTGGTAACTCGCTCAAACACAGGGTATTATCACGGAAGTGTAGTGTTCATCGGCACTTGCAGGTAACGGCGGTAATAGAATCCCTCCCTCTCCGCCAGTCCTG
>PMBA01000270.1 GCA_003152795.1 Acidobacteriaceae bacterium
ACGGGGCTCGAACCCGCGACCTCCGACGTGACAGGCCGAACGTCTCAGAGATTTCTGTTCTGCATACCTCTGATTGTAAAAGACTTGCTGAGAGCGCTAAAGAGCTGTTTTTCAGGTGCTACAGTACGTGCTACAGTTCGTTCTTCACGTCTTTTTCTTTGGGATTTTGACTTCCTTATCGATCAACTGCACCGTCTGCTGACGAAGCTCCGGGAAGAGATGCTTGTATCGTTCCAGCTCCTTGCTCTTATGGCCGGTGTGCTTTGCAATCACGTTGTCCGGCACTCCTTGTCCCAAGAGGACCGATGCTGAAAAGTGGCGCCAATCGTGAATTCGGGGCCCCACCTCCCCTATCGTTCCACTCCGAATGCCAATGAGCCGGCAAACTCGACGAAACCGCTTGCCGAGATCCCAGGCGTATGGTCGTTTGAAGTCGCCTTTGAACCTGGGATTCGGTTTGGCCGGGAAGAGATATTCTGACGTACCATAGCTCGGGAGCTTCTTCAGCGCTTCCACGGCTTCGTCGGAGAGCAATGCGGCCTTAGGCTCACCGTTTTTCGTGATCGGCACCATGATGAACGGAAGATCACTGTCGAGATTGTGGACGTCGGCCCATTTTCGCGGTAAGAGGGATCCCTTTCGAAGGGCGGTCGTCGTGGCCAGGACAGAGAAGCAGTCCAGTTCGTAGTCACCGACCTCCTGGCACTTTGCACGGAACTGGCGGAATTCGTCTGGCATCATGAGCGAGTCGCGGCCGGCGGGCTCCTTCTCTTGCCGAACAGCTTTTACGGGGTTGACGTCGTATCGCCCTCGTTTGATATTGAACGAGAAGACGCCCGATAGGATCGTGCGGTATTGATTCTTGCTGGACGCCGAGAGGGGGGCATCTGTCTCGACTTGCTTCTTTGCAATTCTGGTGCGCTTCGCCTTCGGGTCGTATTTGGCCGAGCCCTCGATGGGAACCCACTCAACTTGATGCAGGCTTTTCAGAAAGCTCTCGATGGCTTCTGGCGTGATATCACGGGCCGCGAACGCCTTGAAGTGTTCGAGGATCCTGGGATACCGATATTCGAACTTGCTGTTCGTTTGTTTGCCGCGATTCTCCCACCAGTACTCCGCCAGTTCCGCGAAGCTGGCTTTTTCGAAGCGACGATTTGGAAAATACCGTCCTTCGGCAATCTCTGTTTTGCGTTGCCGCAGCCTCTCAGCAGCCAGTTGGGTGTTCCTTTGGCCGGTGCTCTCCCAAACGACGGAGCCTCTCTTCTTCCCTGGCACCGCATATCTGATGTAGGCGATCCCATTACGCAGGAAGACGCCCCGATACTTCGTCTTCACGTACTTCCCCGGCATGTGTGTTTCCTCTGAACCTCGATAGCGGCGATGGTTTGACGGTGTGCTGGTCGAGCCACTTCCTCAGGTGCGATCGGGAGAAACGAATCGGTGCCCTCTCCCCGCGCTGTGGGAGGCGGATGTACGGAATCTGTGCTTCTGCAACGTACCGCTCCAGTGTTCGCGGACTGATCCCGAGCAAAGCTGCCGCGTCTTTGCAGTTGAGCAGTAGGTCGTCGCTCATTCGCTCCATCCCAAGTTGGTCCGCAGCCAACCACACCTTGGTCTGCCACAGCATGTTATTAACTCTGGTCCCGATTGTCGGTTCATCCCCTCGCCTCCGCCAGCGTTTCGTTCTTGTGCGGCGTGGCCATTCGAGACCGCGCTTGGAAGCGGCGGTCGAGCGCTTCAAGGCGTTCGAGTGCGTCGAGCAATTGCAGGCTTGCGTCGCGCATCGTGTCGCAGGGCCGGGCGAATTGTTCGGTGTGCCTGATTGCAAACTTGATTCGGTCAATCGCGACCCGGGCCTGGTAGGCCATCTCAAATTCAGCCGCTGAGGGCCGTGACTGGACCTCGGTTTCGATTGGCTGAACGGTTCGGCGCAAGATTCCTGGCAGCATAGATTCCCTCTACCCGCGGGAGTGTTCACCCGCCGTAGAGCAATAGTAGGGCAGACTGCGGAACTCGCCAAAAGCGTCCAAGGAATTTGGCGTGCGACTGGTTCCGGGCTAAAACGCAATCAGAGGCCAAGCCAGAAACATGAGCAGCTCACTCGTTGGCTTTGAAAGACAGCAGTTGGTGCAGTGCCGGCTCTTGGAGGAAATCCGCCGACGGCGACTCCCCGGTGCGGGCGGGTGGAGTCATGGGGGCGCGCAGTTCGGGACCGAGCCGACTTCGTTGGCGCTGCTTGCCCTGTACTCGCCGCCGTCCGGCTCGACGGCGACGGCGGAGGATCTGGCGCCGTTGATGACACGCCAGCAGCCGAATGGGCTTTGGCCTGCGGTCGGTGGCGCCGCGGCGGGCGGGAATTTCTGGGCGACAGCAATGGCGGTCAACGCGCTGATGATTTTTGGGGCCGATCCAGGGACACTTGCGGCTTCGCTCGACGCATTGCTTCGTTGCCGGCCGCTGGAGGCTTCGTGGCTTGTCCGCTTGAGGTTTCGATTCTCCGATCGGCAGGTTCGGTTCGACCCAACGAAGTACGG
>PMBA01000044.1 GCA_003152795.1 Acidobacteriaceae bacterium
GCGCCGATGTTCTTGCGCAGCTTGAGCAGGTACTTGATGGTCGCGTAAAAGTCCGTGGGGTCCAGGGTGCGTTGTTCGAGGCTGGTTGCTTCCTGGTTTTCGAACAGCTTGATGTTGAACTTCAAACGGCCCACGCGCGAAAAGTCGTATTTGCGGGGATCGAAGAACATGCCCTGGAACAACGCGGTGGCGGTGTCGAGCGTGGGCGGATCGCCCGGCCGCAGCTTGCGATAAATCTCGATCAGAGCTTCGGAAGGAGTGGAGATCGAATCGCGCCGCAAGGTCTGGCTGATCACCGTACCCACGTCGTCGCGCTCGGGGAAGAACACGCTGAGCTCGATCACACCCGATTCCAGGATCTTGGCCACTTTGTCGGCGGTGATTTCGGAGTTGGCCTCGAGCAGCACTTCGCCGGTCGTGGTGTCGACAATGTCGCTGGCCGCCCACGCGCCTTCAAGATCGCTCGTATCCACTTCGATTTCGCTGACCTTTGCCTTCTGAATTTCCTTCAGAATCGCGGCGGTAATCTTGCGGCCAGAGTGGGCAACTTCGTCGCCCGATTTCGACTTGATGCTGTGNNAACAGCTTCTTGTCGCGGACAATCAGGCGGTCGGTGGTATAGAAAGTCTTGAGGATGTCTTCGCCGGAACGCAGGCCGAGGGCGCGCAGGAAAATGGTACCGAGGAACTTGCGCTTGCGGTCGATGCGGACGTAGAGAACGTTCTTCTGGTCGTATTCGAACTCAACCCAGGAACCGCGGTAGGGAATGATCTTGCCCAAGAAGTAAGTGCGGTTGGCCGCGGTCTCGAAGAACACTCCAGGCGAGCGGTGCAACTGGCTGACGATGACGCGCTCGGTTCCGTTGATGATGAAGGTGCCGTTCTGCGTCATCAGCGGGACGTCGCCGAAGAAAACTTCCTGCTCCTTGATGTCGCGAATGGAACGGTTGCCGGCCTCATCCTTGTCCCAGATGGTGAGGCGCATGGTGACTTTGAGCGGAGCGGAATAGGTCATGCCGCGCTCTTCGCATTCGGCCACGTCGTACTTCAGTTGCAGGCCAACCGGATCGCCGCACTTGTTGCAAAAGTCGGGGGTGTTGGCGTTGTAGGTGCCGCACTTGTGGCAGAGCACTTCGCCGGGATGAAACGGGTCGGTGATCACCGTCGATCCGCAGCTTTTACACGTGGTACGCAAGTGATGGAGACCCTTCAGGTGTCCGCACTTGCACTCCCAGTTGCCAATCGCGAAGTCGACAAACTCGAGCTGGGAAACGTTGCGGAAGTCGGTAATGGGAAACACCGACTGAAACACTGCCTGGAGGCCGCCGTCTTCGCGCTCGCTGGGCAGTTTGTCCATCTGGAGGAAGCGATCATAGGAGCGCTTCTGAACCTCGATGAGGTTCGGGATCTGGATGGTGGCTGGAATCTTGGAAAAATCGAAACGCTTGCGGTGTATATTGTGCTTTGTCATGCTCAGGAACTCCTGCTTTCAGGCAGCCCGGGGCTGCAGTACAGAGCGGAATGAGGGGCGCAAAAATGGCGCCACAAGACTGCTAGCGAGCGGTGTACGCGGAAAAAAGACAAAGGCCCCCGCGAGGACATGTTTGTCCGCGGGCGCCGACTGCGACGCTTACTCTTGAGTAACTTGTAAAATTCCGCGCCAGTTCAAAGGCCTGTTCCGTCCCGCCGCCCGCGGGACCGGCTGCCATACTTCAATTCCAGCGACCCAATTCCGTTCCGCTTCCTGGGTCTATTTGGAGGATGCGGGTCGCCGTCGCCTCGCAGTGAAGCCAGGGTAAGCGGGTTATTTGTTAGATATTAACACCACTCCCGAGGATTCAGCTAGTGTTCGGTCAAATAATTGCAGGCGGGCGGTGTGGCGACGGGGCGTTGCCCCGTCCGAGCGGGGCTAATCCCCGCTTCCACACCTCCCGCGCTGCCAGAATTACTTGACTTCGACAGTAGCGCCTGCTTCGGTAAACTTCTTCTTGATGGTCTCGGCTTCGTCCTTCGAGACGCCTTCCTTGATGCTCTTGGGGGCGCCGTCGACGAGGTCTTTGGCCTCTTTGAGTCCGAGGCTGGTGACCTCACGTACTGCCTTGATTACGTTGATCTTATTGGCTCCCACTTCTTTGAGAACCACGGTGAATTCGGTTTTTTCCTCGGCCGGGGCTGCGGCGCCTGCCGCGGCGCCGCCGGCAACCATCACCGGGGCCGCTGCCGCTGCCGAAACGCCCAGACGCGATTCCAGTTTCTTCACCAGTTCTGCCGCTTCCAGCAACGACAGGCTGACGATTGACTCTTCCAACTGCTGTAGATCCGCCATGTGAATCTCTCCGCTTTATGTAAGATTTTCGATTTCGCTATCGCTTGGCCAGGTTTCCAGTGCGACCAGGTCGTCCATTCCAGCGCCAGACAACGCCCGAATTTCAGACCGCGCCACCCCGAGCTTCACGACAGCTAAATCTTTTTTCGAGCAGACTTGCTGCTCAGAAACTTGTGTCGGATTTACAATTGGTGATTTGTAATTGAAAACCCGTGTTCGCCGGGGTCAAATTACCAATTACAAATTTCCCAATTACAAATTCTTACGCTTCCTTGAACTTGTTCTGCTCCACGCCCTGGCTCACCACCACCGCCAGGTTCCGTCCGACTGCATTGATCGCCGTAACCAGACGCTGCGACGGAGCGTTCAGCAGGAACAGCAGTTTCGAATAAAGCTCTTCCTTCGACGGCATGGTCGCCAGCGACTCGATCTCCTTGACCGTAATCGCGCGGCCTTCGACGATTCCAGCCTTGAAGCTGAACTCGGGATGCTCCTTGGCATACTTGGCAAGCGCCTTGGCCAGGGCGACGGGATCGCCTTCGGTGTAAGCGATCGAGGTCACACCCTGAAGATTCTTCAGCGCTTCCTCGACCTTGGTGCCCTTACCGGCGCGCTCGGCCAAAGTGTTCTTCACCACGCGATACTTGGCTCCGGTTGGACGCAATGCCTTGCGCAATTCGAAGTCCTGCGTCACCGTCAGCTTGGAGTAGGTGGCCACGATCATGCTCGAAGCGTTCTTCAGTTCGCCACCGAGCTTCTCAACCTGCGCGACTTTCTTAGCTCTAGTAACCGCCATGTCAAACCCTTTCAGAAAAAGTCGTTGGTCGCTTGTCGTTAGTCGTTCGGATCGTCGGGTGCCTTCCAGGCTCACCGAACGACTAACGACCATCGACGAACGACGATCTAAGCCTTAGCCGCAACCTCAATCGAAGTCGTGTCCAGCGCGATGCCGGGCCCCATGCTCGAACTCAGGTAGCAGGCCTTGATGTACTTGCCCTTGGCGACCGAAGGCTTGGCCTTGATCACACTGGAAATCAGCGTGGTCGCGTTGTCGATCAGCTTGTCGGGCGTGAAGGAAATTTTTCCGACCGGCACGTGCACCAGCGCCGTTTTGTCGGTGCGGAACTCGACTTTGCCAGCCTTGACTTCCTGCACTGCCTTGGCGACATCCATGGTGACGGTACCCGTCTTTGGATTCGGCATCAGACCCTTCGGACCGAGAACCTTGCCCAGACGGCCGACGGATTTCATCATGTCGGGGGTGGCAATCAGGGCGTCGAAGTCGGTCCAGTTTTCCTTGGTGATCTTCTCGACCATGTCTTCACCGCCGACGAAATCGGCGCCCGCCGCCTCAGCCTCGCGAAGTTTTTCGCCGCTCGCGATCACGAGGACCTTTTTCGACTTGCCCAGTCCGTGGGGAAGCACGACCGTGCCGCGCACCATCTGGTCGGCATGCTTCGGATCGACGCCCAGGCGCAATGTCACTTCGACGGTCTCGTCGAACTTTGCGAATTTCACTTTCTGCAGAAGTGGAACCGCTTCCTGCAGCGTATAAGGCCGCGGCTCGACTGCCTTCCGCGACTTCTCGATGTTCTTGCCTGACTTCTTCATTTTCCCCTCAGTCTCCCACCGCGCTTCTTTGTTATGAAGAGCCGTGGTGTTTGTGACTACATCAAAATCTATCCAACCACTTCAATGCCCATCGACCGGGCGGTACCGCGTATGCTCTTGATGGCGGCATCGACCGAGGCGGCGTTCAGATCCGGCATCTTCTGCTTCGCAATGTCCTCGACCTGCTTCAGCGTTACCTTGCCGACCTTATCTTTATTGGGCGCGCCCGATCCTTTTGCGATGCCAGCCGCGCGCTTGAGCAATATGGAAGCCGGCGGCGTCTTGGTAATGAAGGTGAACGTGCGGTCGCTGTAGACCGTGATCACGACCGGAACAATCAACCCTTCGAGTTCCTTCTGCCCGGTGCGGGCATTGAACTGCTTGCAGAACTCCATGATGTTGACTTGCGCCTGACCGAGCGCCGGACCTACCGGAGGCGCCGGTGTGGCCTTGCCCGCCGCAATCTGCAACTTTACCGATCCTGTAGCTTTCTTTGCCATGATGCCTTTCCATTACCTATTTCAAATCCGCCGAGTCTAGGATTTTCGGCTCAGCGGCAACAACATGCATCCGGATTCTTACAGCCCTAACGCAACTACCAGCGGCATCAACTTCTTATTGACCGGATCAACCGCCAATCCCAGAGACTCCAAACTGTGCGCGCCGAGAACCCCAATGTCCCCGGACTCGGCCATCACGACATTGTCGCCGCCGGTGTAGCCGCCCGCGGACAAGAAAACTGCCGCGAGATCGCGCTCAATGGTGTGTCCCTCAATGGTGCGGAACTTCAAACGCCGCACCGTTTGCACACCCATTGGTTCCAGTCTCGATCTTAAAATCCAGCTATACGACGCGCCTGTATCTACCAGCGCATCGACTTCCGCAACCCGGCTGGGATCGGCAGGATTCCAAACCTTAACCGCGATCGCAAAGGTTGCCACGCCTACGCCACCTTCTCCACCTGCCCAAACTCCAGTTCCACCGGAGTGGAGCGGCCGAAGATGGTGACCATCACTTTCAGAGTCTCGCGATCTTCGTTGACGTCGTCGACCACACCGGTAAAGGTGGCGAACGGGCCTTCGCCGATACGCACCGTCTCGCCTTTTTCGAACTTGACCTTAAGCTTTGGCTTTTCGCGGCTGTCCGCGACTTTGTAAACGATGTGGTTGACTTCCTCTTCCGATAGCGGAGTGGGCTGCTGTCCGGTGCCGACAAATCCAGTCACCCGTGGCGTCGACTTCACCACGTGCCAGACGTGATCGTCCATGTCCATTTCGACGAGCACGTAGCCGGGATAGAACATGCGCTCGGAAGTGTATTTCTTGCCGCCACGAACTTCGGTGACCGACTCGGTCGGAATCAGCACCTTGCCAATCTTGTTTTGCAGCCCGAAAGCCTGCACGCGCGATTCGAGCGACTCCCTCACCTTGCGCTCGAATCCGGAATAAGCGTGGATGATATACCACTTCATATTCGGATTGCGCGGGGGTTCGCCGCCGGGAACCGCTTCCGCGGGCGGAGGAGGAGTCGTGGGCTGGCCGTCCTGGCCATTGTCAACCGCGGCGCTTTCGTTCTTTTCTTTATCCGTAATTTTGTCCGTATCCGGCATTCAATCGCTTCTTTCGCTCGACGCCTAATGGCGCGAGAAATAATGCAACATCCGCTCCAGGCTGTTGCTGATCGCCAGATCGACCAGCCAGAAATAAAACGCGAACAGGAACACGGTGATAATGACCACCGTCGTTGTTGCCTGGACTTCCTTGCGCGAGGGAGACGTGACTTTCTTCATCTCCGTGCGCACGTCGTGATAAAAGGACCTGATCCGCTCGGGCCAGGATCTCAGCGTGGTTGCAATCGCGTTCTGTTCTACTGCTGTCGCCATACTTTCCCGCTTTCCTCGACTGCTCCCTCTCGGGCCCGAATTCTGGCAGGGGCGGAGGGATTCGAACCCCCAAGTTCGGTTTTGGAGACCGACAGTTTAACCGTTGAGCTTACGCCCCTAAAAACAGTTCCCAGTTCTCAGTTGCCAGTTCTCAGTCAAACCGAACTACTGGCAACCGGCAACTGACTACTTAACCTCTTTGTGCGGTGTGTGCTTGCGGCACCGGTTGCAGAACTTCTTCAGTTCCAGACGGTCCGGCGTCGTTTTGCGGTTCTTGGTCGTCGAATAGTTCCGCTCTTTGCAATCACCACACTGCAGCGTAATAATCTCTCGGGGCATTGCTCACTCCCTTGGTTTCAATCGTCCCTACGGGACTTTAATCTTCTTTCTTCACTCCACCCAGCGCTGAAGCGCTGAGCTATCATCGGCCGCCCCTACGGGGCTGTTTCGGTTCCCGCCATTCGCCGTAGGCTCTTCCTGACGGCTGACGGCTGAAAGCTGA
>PMBA01000292.1 GCA_003152795.1 Acidobacteriaceae bacterium
AAAGTGATGTCGATTTCCGACGAGATCATGTGGCGTTATTACGAACTACTGACGGATGTGCGGTTGGAGCAGATCGCGGCGATGAAGGCGGATGCTGCGAGCGGGAAGGCGCATCCGATGGCGCTGAAGAAAGAGCTGGCGCGGGGGATCGTGGCGGACTTTCACTCGGCGGAGGCGGCGGCAAAGGCGGCGGAGGATTGGGCAAAACAATTTCAGAAAGATCAGGTGCCGGAGGAAGTCGAAACGGAATCGGTGAGCTTCGCCGAGTTTGCGAATCGCGAAGGCGACGGCGTTCGGCTGGCAAAGATTCTGGTGAAGATCGGCTTTGCGGCGTCGACGAGCGAAGCGGACCGCAAGATTAAAGAAGGCGCGGTCAGCGTGGATGGAGCAAAGACCACTACGCCGGCGGTGAAGGCGGCGATTGACGCAACGCTTACCGTGCGACTAGGAAGAAAAATCAAGAGGGTTTTGCTCGCGGGCTCGTAAAGAGGACCCGTCCGAATCCTATGGCGATGAAAGAATAGATCGCAGTGGCAACGAGGATTTCGGGCGCTCTGAATCCGGCGGCGATCGCTTTAAGCAGAACGATACTCACGACGGCGAAGTGTAGAAAATTCCCAAGGGCTAAGGGACGGCTGTAGATTCCACCGATCAGAACTTCCTTTGCCATCCAATTCAAGATCGCAAAACCCAGATATAGCGCTCCAACGATTTGGAGAAGCAGGACGGCGTGAGAATCTGCTTGGACGCCAAAGTGCGTGGCAATTTCCTGTGGCAGAAACGAGGCGGCCGCGCCGAGTACGGCCATGAACAGGGCGCTTAGAGTCATCAGTAGTTTTGTACTCATCTCATCATATTTCCAACATTTTACAAACTTGCCTCGCTTCGTTTCAGCGGGACGGACGAAGGCGCTCTTCCCTACCTGGTCTGTGCCAGAGCGGGCATTTCCTTGTGCCATCCTGTCGCTTGTTCGTAGGCGTATGCAGCCTGCAGCAACACGATTCCGCGCCAGGGAGCGGCGGCCAGTTGCAGGCCGATCGGCAGGCCGTCCTTGGTGAATCCGCAGGGGACGGAAATCGTGGGAATCCCCCAGACGTTAAAGGGGCGCGTATTCCTGAGCATGATCAGTTCTTGCGGACGCAGGGTGTCGGGATGCTCGCGAAGGTCGGCGATTCTGGGCGGCGGGATTGGAACGGTGGGGGTGAGCAGCACGTCCACGTCATCGAAAATTTCCTGGATGGCGTGACGGCTGGCCTGAAGGTCACGGCTGGCACGAAGAGCGTCGGATGCCGAGATGTTGGCTCCGGATTGGATGCGCGCGAGCGTAGCGGGTTGGTAGAGCTCCGGTGAGGGGGCTGCGAGGGACTCGTGATAGGCGTAGGCTTCGGCGCTGGCGAGCGCGCGGTCGGTGGAGACCTCCAGTCTGATATCGCGAATCTCAGCGCGGAGGCTGACGAAGATCTGGATCGCCTTTTCGATTGCATCGGCAATCTCGGGATGAAGGTCGTCGAAGAAAAACGCCCGCGGCACCCCGACGCGCAGACGCGGTGGAAATTCGTCAAACGCGCAGAGGAGACTTGGAGCCGGGCTGTCAGCGCGGGGATCCGCCGAGTCGTAGTCCGACAGCACCTGCAGCATCAGGGCGGCGTCATAGACTGAGGTTGTGATTGGGCCAACGTGATCGTAAGACGATGACAACGGCACGATTCCGCGGGTGCTGACGCGGCCGTAGGTCGGCTTGAGTCCGACGACTCCGCAGTAGGCGGCGGGCAGGCGGATGGAACCGGCGGTGTCGGTGCCGACGGCGGCGAATCCGAGACCTGCGGCTACGCTAGCGGCGGAGCCTCCGGATGAGCCGCCAGCGACCCGCGCCGTGTCCCATGGATTGTGGACTTCTCCGAAGAAGCTGATCATTGAACTGCCGCCGTAGGCGAATTCGTGGAGGTTCTGCTTGCCTAGCATGATCGCGCCCCCGGCACGCAGGCGACGGACGACCTGGGCGTCCTCGGTGGGGATGCGGTCCTTGAACTGGGCGCTGGCAGCGGTGGTGCGGACGCCGGCGACGTCGATAATGTCTTTGAGTCCGATGGGGATGCCGTGAAGCGGCCCGAGATAGGTTCCGTGGTAGATTTCCCACTCGGCGTGACGGGCGCGGTCGAGAGCGGAATCGGCGGTGACGGTGATGAAGGCGTTGAGCGTCGGATTAAGTTTTTCGATGCGATCGAGGCAGTTGTGGGTAAGTTCAACAGGAGAGATTTCGCGGTCGCGAATTTTCCGGCCTAGTTCGTGGATGGTATAGGGCACAAGATCCTCGCTCGACCGACGCAGGGCCTGAAGGCGTGGGTTTCGACGGTGAATTGCGATATCGCCAAAGCGATACCTCGAAACGAACCTACCTTGCTTCGGCTTCTTTTTGCGCGGCGCGCTTTGCGAACCATTTGACCACAAAATAAACAACGGGGCCGGCCGCCAGCGCCCACGGCCCCCAGCGCAGGGCGATGGGGTCGCTGTAACGCAGAACGACATAGGTCATGGCGAGCGGCATGGCGATGACGTAAGCGAGTCCGAGGTTGCCGCCGGGGATACGGAAGGCTCGCGGCAAGTCGGGGCGCTTCCGGCGCATGCCCCAGGCGGATAACACTGTCATCACCGTGGTGGCGGCGCGCAGCCAGACATAGATGCTGATCAATTCGCCGAGCGAGTGCAGCGCCAGCGAAGCGTAGATCGCGGCGGAGATGAGGATCGCGACCCAGGGCGTGCCGTAGCGCGGATGGCGGCGGGTGAGAAACGGTGGCAGGTATCCGTCTTCGGCGAGGGTGAAGGGCATGGGAGTGGCGGTCAGCATGGTGCTATTGAGCAGCGCCACGTTTCCGATCATGGCGGCGATGGTCATGAGATTGCCGAGCCAAGGGCCGCCGATGAGAAGGGCGGCGGTGGAGAAGTACCCATCCTTCCATTGTTGCCAGTTGCCGAGCGCGGCCAGGGCGGCGAACGGCGGCAGAAAATACGTCGCGATGGAAAGCGGAATGACGATGGCCAGCGCTCGTGGATAGGCGCGCTGCGGGTTCTCGACATCCTCGGCCACGCTGGAAACTTGTTCGTATCCGGAATAGAGCCAAATACCCAGAGCGAGGCCCACTCCGAAAACTTTGGAAAAGGGCTGGTTCGGGGGCACCAGCGGCACAAACGGATTGTGATGCCACCGGGCGAGGCCGATGACGATCATGGCGATCACGGGGATGAACATTAAGACTTCCAGAGCAGTAGCGGCTTTGCCGACGGTCTGAATGCCACGAATGTTTACCCAGGTGACGATCGCAATGAGCGCGAAAGAAACCAGCCAGTGTTTCCAGCCGACGATCCCCGGGAAGTAGAAAGTCAGGTAGTCGGTGAAGAGCACGGCGTAGGAGCCGCCGAGAAGGAATGAGGCGGACCAGTTCCACCATCCGGCGAGGAATCCCCAGAAATCTCCGAAAGCGGCGCGGGTCCAGCGATAGAAGCCGCCTTCGACGGGCATGGCGGTGGTGAGTTCGGCGGTGACGAGCGAGACGGGGACGGACAGGAACAGGGGGAGGAGCAGGAGGTAGAGGAGAGTCATGCCCGGGCCGCTGGTGGTGACCATGGCTTCGAGTCCGAAGGGGCCGCCGGTAGTGTAGGAAAACATCACGAAGACGAAATAGAAAAGGCTGGCCTTGCGGAGGGTGGAAGTCGTGGATGAGCCAGGGGCGTTCAAGATGAAGCCCTCAGCAGGAGGCCGAACATGGCGGCTAGTGTACAGGAAATACGGTGGAGAGACGGGTGCCTCGCCGGTCCCGGCGAGTCGTTAGCCGGAGGCAGATGAGGCGCGCCGCCGGCAGAGAACGGCCAACGTGTCGAGCGCGTCCTTGACGATAAAAATGACTGCTTCATGGACTGCGTTTTCAGATAACTCGGAGGGCTTGCCGACAAAGTCCATGGTCATGCGGACGCGGGTGCCGCCTTTGAGATCGGGACCGAAGGAGACGTTCTGTTCGGCGGTAACGCCGAGAGCGTGGTTGAGCAGGCTAATCGCGCGGGGTGGGCTGATGGAGGTCACGACGGCGGAAACAGTGGCCCGAACCGGTTGCGCGATGACATAACGCAAGCGACTGCCGACTTGCCAGGGCACGCCCTCGATCCACGCAGCTTCGTCGTAAATTCCGCGATGCAGCAAGCGTTCGAGATCCTGAAAGGCCTGGAACGCCGCATCCACCCGAACTGGGACCGTAACCGAATATTCGACGCGCGGAAGCATGGGAGACCCCCTCCCACACACAATGGCGGCGATTATGCGCCGATTCCCAGGGGAAGACAAGGACGAACGTTCGCCTGCTCCAGGTCGAGCAACTTGCGCTTGAGGTCGAGACCTCCGCCGTACCCGCAAAGCGACCCGTTCGATGCGATCACCCGGTGACAGGGGACGACGATGGCGACTGGATTCCTGTTGTTCGACATGCCGACGGCGCGATAGGCGTGGGGATGGCCAATGGCTTGAGCGATGTCGCGATAGCTGCGAGTTTCACCGTAAGGAATCTCGAGCAGCGCATGCCAGCACGCGAGTTGGAACCCGGTGCCGCGCAGATCGAGCGGTATGGAGAACTCGCGGCGCTGCCCTGCGAAGTATTCGTCGAGCTGGTCAAGACAAGGAGCGAGGGCTTTCTTCGATTCCTTGAGCTGAATTGTCCTGGAATTCAGGTTCTGCATGCGGGCTTCGAATTCGAGCCGCACCAAGCCTCTTGCGGAAGCAGCGAGAAAGAGAGGACCGACCGGCGAAGACGTGCGGACGTAGAACAGAGTTTCCATGACGCGTGGAGGATAGCACGGTGTTGAACTGATCCCCTATCGGACAGCGTGGCGGGAAGGTCAAGTCGTGGCTATTACGTTTGACTGCTGACGTTTGACTATGGAACTCAGGCAAAATTACCCCCAAAAAAAAGCCTCCCGTTTTCGCGGGAGGCTTTCCAGGTGGGAAGATCACTTCTTACTTTGGCTGCTGTTGGTCCGTGGTTGACGCCGGGGTGGTGCTGGTCGAAGCAAGCTGCTCCAGATTGTTCTTCAGGAGGCTGACTTCAACGCGGCCGCCGGTGATGCGCTTGGGTTTGGCGTCGCCAGCCGCAGCCGGAGTCGGTGCATTGCCCATGCCGACGAGGTAAATCCGGTAAATGGGAATGTCGTGGTTCAGCGCCAGATAGCGGACAACCGACTCGGCCATCTTCTGCGAAGTCGCGATCGCCGCCTGTCCGTGGCCGGAGGAGAAGCCCTGGACTTCGACGACGTAGCCACGCTGGCTCTTCAGCGGGGTGGCCATTTCATCGAGAGCGCTCTTGGCGTTCTGGCTTAGCACCGTCTGTCCAGGCTTGAAAAGGATTTCGGTCTGGGTCGTGGCCTGGTACTGGTCGATGTTGGTGACCACCTGCTCGACCGTGTTCAAACGGGTGTGAGCCTGTTGCGCGGTCTGCTGCGCAGCCTGCGCCTTGTTGCCGGCTTCGATGGCATGCTGATCGGCTTCGTTGGCTTTCGCCGAAGCGAGTTGGATTCCCTGCTGCGCGCGCGCATCGGTATCTTTGATCGCCCGGGTGTTGGAGGCGGTCAGTTCGTCGAGTTCGTTGATACGATCGCGGATGGGCTGCGTCTGCCGCGCGACGTATTTCTTGCGCGCGAACGGGTTCACGCGACCCCAGAAGCCTTCACGAGTTTCCGGTTGCAGCGGATCTTTACCGGTGGCGGTGTCGGCCTTAGTGGCCGTCTGGGCTGCGGGCTGAGTTGCGGTAGTGGCAGTCTGCTGCGCGAAAACTGGCACAGCCAGGATCACGGCCAGCAGCAGAGCGAAGAGGGTACGGTTTTTCATTGTAAACTTCCTCCAAGGGGGGAGTGGGAGATTCCACCCCATGCGCCTTCCGGCGCGATTTTGATTGCTTCGCGTCTAATGACCGATTCCACAAATTCGGAAAGCAAGCGCCGACGCGCGAATGCCACAAAAAGCTTGCCTCAAGAGGCCGCTTGTATTCACCGGCCTGCATTTCTATAAACAGTTTGCGTGCCAAATGCCGAGATGACGGGCGCAAAGTGCAAGTGCTTTCTTTTCATAGATATTGTACCTTACTGTTCCCCTGTGGTGCAGCACGTGCGGCGGTAATTTTGGCGGGAACCGATATAAAAACTGCGTGCCCGGGGGGTTCTGCAAGGAATCATCGAAAAAAATTAGTACTATCTCCCGGTGGAATCATCCCATTGAATTATGAGGCAATTGAGGTTTCGACGACCATGGTTTGCGTTGCTTCTTTTGGTGCCGGCAATACTTGCTGAGGGCGATTTTGCCCAAGCCGAGAAAACTCGCTTCGATCTCGCGCAACTGAAAACGCCGCCGGGATTCCACATCTCGGTTTTTGCCGAAGACGTGGACGGCGCGCGCATGATGATCTTCACNNCTGAATGAGCCGCACGGACTCGCGTTTTACGAAGGCAAGCTGTACGTCGCCGAGAACGACAAGGTTCGCCGCTATAACTGGGACGAGGCGAACCTGCGGGCCTCCAATCCGAAGACGCTCACTGAACTGCCGACCGGTGGCGGACACTCGACGCGCAGCCTCGTGTTTCACGGCGGCAAGATGTACGTCTCGGCCGGATCGAGTTGCAACGTCTGTATCGAAAAAGATCCGCGGCGAGCGACGGTGATGGAATTCAATCCGGATGGCAGCGGCCAGAAGATCTTCGCGAAAGGCCTGCGCAACGCCGTGGGNNGGGAAAGACGGCGGCGATGCCGGCTGGCCCTATTGCTATGGCGACCGCGTGCCCGATGCAAACTTCACGAAGGCTGGCGACGATCGCTGCCGGAACGTCATCCAGCCAAAGGTCCAGATGCAGGCGCACTCAGCTCCGCTCGGGCTCGCGTTCTATGAAGGCTCGGAGTTTCCCTCCGAATACCGGAACAACATCTTCGTGGCCTTTCATGGATCGTGGAATCGCAACATTCCGACTGGATACAAAGTCGTGCGCGTGAAATTCGACGATAAAGGCCAACCCCAGGGCGGCGCCGAAGATTTCATCACCGGGTGGCTCGCGCCCGGCGAGACGAAGAAAGGCCGGTGGATGGGGCGTCCGGTGGGGGTTGTGTTTGGCGGCGATGGGGCGATGTATCTGAGCGATGATGCGGGAGGCGTGATCTACCGGATCACATACGTGAAGTAGTTTGCGAGGTAAAAAATATCATCCTGAGCGAAGCGAAGGACCTGCTTTTTGCCAGCGCACGAGAAATCAGGTCCTTCGCTTCGCTCAGGATGACAGAGTTAGTTTAGGTTGAAGATCTGGGATCGTTCACCAAGGGCTGCTACCCGCCGCAATACTTCTCATACTGCTGGTAGATGAACGGGTCGGTCATGCCGGCGATGTAGTCGCAGATGACGCGGGGCAGCGGCTCCTCGGCGGCTTTTTCGCGGTAGTTACGCGGCAGGTCGTCGGGCTCCTCCATCCAGTGGGCGAAGAGTTCTCCGGTGATGCGCTCGGCGTCTTCCTTTTCGGAAGCCAGAGCCGGGCTGTAGTAGAGGTTTTCGTAGAGGAAGTCTTTCAGCCGGCGGCGTTCGGCTTCGATCGGTGGGCTGAAGGCGGCAAGGCGCTCGGTGTGGCGGCGGACATCTTCCAGAGAATGCACACCTGCCGCTTGCACGCGCTGCGCCGTGTTGGTAATGAGGTCTCCGACAAACCCGTCAAAAATACTCTTCAGCGCCTCGTTGAAGACCAGTTTCTCGGCCGCGTTCGGGTACCGGCTCTTCGCCTCGCGATAGTGGCGTGCGAACAGATCCACGCTATCCGCAATCTGCTCAACCGTCAGCAAGTGGGCTTCGTAGCCATCGTCCAAGTCTGCGGTGTTGTAGGCAATCTCGTCGGTCAGGTCGATGAGCTGCGCTTCGAGCGGCGGCCGTTGATCGAGTAGATATTCGGCGAGATCGGGATGGGCCTTCGCGTCGTAATCATGTGAGTGCTTGATGATCCCCTCGCGGACTTCGAAGGTCAGATTCAATCCGCGAAATGAGGCGTAGCGAAGTTCGAAGTCTTCGACGATGCGGAGCGCGTGCAGGTTGTGATCGAACGAAAGCCCGTGCTGGCGCATGGCGGTGTCGAGCGCTTTTTCGCCGGAGTGGCCAAAAGGAGGGTGGCCGAGGTCGTGCACCAGGGCGAGGGCCTCCACCAGGTCGGTGTTCAGTCCGAGTTGCGCGGCGATGGTGCGCGAGATCTGCGCGACCTCAATGGTGTGCGTCAGCCGGTTGCGGAAATGGTCGGAATAACGGCGGGTGAAAACCTGCGTCTTCGCTTCCAGCCGGCGAAAGGCGCGGGCATGGACGACACGATCGCGGTCCCGTTGAAAGTCGTTGCGGTAGGGATGCGGCGGCTCGGGGTGACGGCGTCCGCGGGAGTCTTCTACGCGCACCGCATAGTCGGCGAGCATGGGAAAAGTTTAGCAGTGTTTGCGGCCGTCGGGATTATTCACCGCCGAGACGCCGAGATCGCGGAGAAAGCCCTTTTATGGAATTTCCGAACTCCGGAGGACGGGAACGAAAAATAAAGACCTTCTCGGCGGCCTCGGCGTCTCGGCGGTGAAAGATCGCCGCTACTGTTTCGCGCCGTCTTCCTTGGCCAGCTTCATTTTCGCGGAATCGAGCTTCTTCTGCACCCGCACCGGGTCTGCCGGATCGACCTCAGCGGCAATGGTGCGGTTCCACTCGGTGAGGGCGCGCTCCCAGTGGGTCGCAGCCAGCTTGAGGCGTCCGGTTTTCTGGTACAGATCGCCCATGTGGTCATGAACGGTGGGATCGGTATTGATTTTCTGGGAAGCTTTCAGCAGGTTGGCTTCCGCCAGTTCATATTTCCCCATGCGGAAATAAGCCCAGCCGAGCGAATCGAGGTACGCACCGTTGGCGGGATCGAGATCGACGGCGCGCTTGATGTATCCGAAGGCTTCCTCGAGCTTCATGTTCTGGTCGGCGAGCATGTAGCCCAGGTAATTCAGCGCCGAGGCATGGTCAGGATCGCTGGCCAGGACCTTCTTGAACTGTTCTTCGGCTTCGGCGAAGCGCTTCTGGCGCTCAAAAGTGGAACCCCGAAGAAACCAGATGTACTCTTTGTCGTCCGGTTTGCTCGCGAGTTGTTCGGCCTTGTCGAGCGCCTGCTCGGCATCGCTGAAACGGCGCAGCCGGGTGTTCATCTGCGCCAGGGCGATATAAACCTGGCGATCGTCGGAACTGGAGTTGGCATCGCCCTTCAACAGGGCGTGGACGTCTTTGAGCGCCTTATCAGCTTCGCCCATATCGGCCTGCTGCGCGGCCAGCACCATCTTGAGATCGCGGCTGGTGGGCAGTTTCTGCACCGCTTCTCTGGCGGCGTCGGTGGCCTTCTGCCATTCCTTGGCTTCGCGCCAGGTATCGATGATCTGCTGATAGCCGCGCTCGATGTTTTCATCGCCGCCCAAGGCGACGATCTCGCGGAATATCTCATTGGCGGACTGATTGTTCCCCTGGTCGCGGTAGATCGTGCCCAGCCTCTCCAGAAACACGGCGCGATTGCTGCGCTCCCCGTTCGAGTACTTGCCGTCCGGCTTCTCCGATTTCTTCAGCAGGTCGCGCATGATGGGAACAGCTTCGTCGTAACGCCCCTGCGCCTGGTAGATGGCGGCGATGTTGTAGGGAACTTCGACCGAGTCCTGCACCATGGACTCGGCTTTTTTCAAATTATCGAGTGCAAGATCGAATTTGCCCTGCTTGCGGTAGATTTCCGAGATCCGCACGTAGGTTTGCGCATCTTCCGGATTCGCGTCCGCGATCACCTTGTATTGTTCGAGCGCGGCGTCGGCCTGGCCGTCGTTCAGCAGGTTCTGGGCGAGGCCGCGAATGGCGTCCAGATTGTCGCGATCCATTTCAATCGCGTGCCGATACGCCTCGATCGCGTTCTTGTATTGCTTTTGCTGCTCGTAGGTGTAACCGAGCGCGGAATAGAGTTTGGCCGAGCGCTGGGTGTTCGGCACCGAACTGAGTACCTGAGTGGCGCGCGCCGTGTCGCCCAGTTCGTTGTAGAGGTAGGCCAGGGTGGTGACCGCCTCTTCGGAGTCGGGTTGGAGCTTGACGGCGATCTTGAATTCGTTCTCGGCTTTTTGCAGGTCGTTGTTCAAGCGATAGAGGCGCCCGAGAAGCAGGTGGTCGTCCATGCTGTCGGGTTGCAGGCGGACGATCTGTTCGTACTGCTCGATCGCCAGTTTCAGCACGCTCTCCGAACCGCTGCCGGCCTGCATGTCGCCGAGTGAGCGGAGATAGATCCTTCCGAGCAGGCGGCGGGCCTCGAGATTGTTGGGATTGTGCTTGATGATGTCCTGCGCCTCGATGACAGCGTCGCGAATACGGCCGGTTTTGGCATAAAGCTCGGCAAGGCCGGAGGTCAGGTATGCGGAGGTGGGGTCGGCGTCGATGGCGGCGCGGTACTCCTCGATGGCCTTATTGGCCAATTCGCTGCGGCCGTAGGTAGCGACTTGTTCTTCGTACATGTGCGCGAGTGCGAAGTGGTAGTACGCGGAGGCGCGGTCGGGCGTCTTGCCTTTCGTGGCGGCCGGAGAGCCCGCGACAGCCGGGGAATCCGCGGCACGAGCGGGCTGGTTCTGGGCGAGTAGAAGAGAGCCGGTAACAACGAAACTGACAATCCACAACTGTTTTTTCATGAAAATCCCGCAACCTGTAAATTACAGCCCACACCTTGCTTGGATGCTGATGCGCGGCCATCCGGATTCCCTTATTCTACCCTCGCCGGGCTTTTGGCGGGGAGAAACCAGCGCACCACGCAAAGCGGTGGTACAGGGGCTTTGGGACATTGTGAACCTGTGGTAACGGGCGGCGTTTTCCCGTACCGGTGGGCGCGGAGCCTGTCGGCTCAAAATTGAGCGGGCCATGGCGATCTACCGCCAATTTTTCTCGTCCGCCCCACGAAGGAACACGCTCTGCCCGACCGCCAATCGACCGATGCGAGTGACCGCACCGTAGATTCCCGCGTTGTTCTGGTTTGCCCGAACGACTGCTTTCAGCACTTCTGGCGTCGGACTGGCCGAGTNNGATCGAGGTTCACCATCGAGCAGCGCACGTCGCGCATGGTGACGGTGATGGCGGGGGCGTCTCTCCCCTCGCCGAATTGGAGCACACCGCCCAGCCACTCGTCCTCCTGGAAGGGAACCGATCGCAGCGTGCGAACAACAACATTCGGGCGAAATCTTCGCACGTCGGGCGTCTGCCCGGCGAGTCGTGCGATCTCGTCCACCGTATCCAAGGCGATCACGGAGATGCTAGCGTCGTCAAAGATGCCATGCTTTATCTGCATCATCTCCACGGGAGCCCCGTGCCGGCGTCCGACCTCTCTGGCTAAGCCCTCGCCGAATACAGGCATCTCTTCGCCATCCGGGGTACGAACATGTGTAGGAAGGTCTCCGTCTTCGCGGCGAAGCGGAGCAAACAAGACCATGTCGGGCAGTTTGCCCGCGGTTAGCCACGGGAACCCGCTGCGGTCATCCATGCGCCGAAACGCCAGGCGTCTGTCACCCTCGAGGCCGTGCCAGCCCAGGTTGGCTACCTCGAGTCGTTCGCCGCCCATGGACTTCACCGGATACCGGAAGAGTGCCTCCACCTGTCCAACTTCTATAAGCATGCTTAATCGAGTCCGCCCGTCAGCGTATCGCTGCAACTAAGGGCGCGCCTTCCAAAGCCGCTACCAAGCGCGTCGATCGGGACCGAACTGCCAGATCGTTCGCGGGCACATCGTAAAAAGGAACTTGGCCGTCGGTCCTCCGGGCGAACCATCATTGCGGTCCGGCCCTAAGTTATCGCCATGGGTGGGCGGAGCCCCTTCCACACAAATGCACATTGGCTTTAATGCCGGAAATGCCGCACCCCGGTGAAGATCATCGCCAACCCGAGACGGTCGGCGGCTTCGATGACCTCCTGGTCGCGCACCGAGCCTCCGGGTTGGATGATGGCAGTGGCTCCAGCTTTGGCGATTTCCTCGACGCCGTCCGGGAAGGGGAAGAAGGCATCGGAGGCGGCGACGGTACCCTTGAGCGGCAACTGGGCCTTCATGGCGCCCAGCTTGCAGGAATCGACGCGGCTCATTTGCCCGGCGCCGACGCCAACGGTTTGCCCATCGCGAGCGTAAAGAATGGCGTTCGACTTTACGTGCTTGCAAACTCTCCAGGCAAAGAGCAGCGCCCGCTTTTCTTCTGGCGTGGGCGGGCGTCTGGTAACAACTTTCAGATCGGCTTCGGCCAGCTTGTGCAGGTCGGAATCCTGGACGAGCATGCCCCCGGAAATATTTTTCAGAACCCAGTCTTGCTGTCCGGCAGGAACTTCGACCAGCCGCAGATTTTTCTTGGCGGCAAAAGCTGCCTTGGCGCCATCATCGAATGCGGGAGCGGCAATCACTTCCAGGAAAAGCTTGGTCATTTCGCTCGCGGCCAAGGCATCGACCGCGCGGTTCACTCCGATCACTCCGCCAAACGCCGAAACCGGATCGCATTCCAGCGCACGCAGGTACGCCTCAGCGAGCGTCTTGCCGGTCGCGGTGCCGCAGGGATTTGTGTGTTTGATAATGGCGCACACCGGCTCGTCAAACTCCTGCGCCAGATCCCACGCGGCCTGCAGATCGACGATGTTGTTATAGGAAAGCTCCTTGCCCTGCACCTGACGGGCGTTCGCCACGCCCGCGCCCGAACCGTCCGCATACATCGCGGCCTTCTGATGCGGGTTTTCTCCATAGCGCAGGTCCATCACCTTTTGAAAAGACAGCCGCAGATTGTTGGGAAAGCCCTCGGGCGCATGCAGTTCGAAGTCGCCGCCTACGCGCTCGAGCGTGGAAGCAATGGCGGAATCATAGGCTGCGGTGGTCGCGAACGCCTTCTGGGCCAGCCGCCATTTCGTTTCATGGGATAGCGCGCCGCCCGAGCGCGCCAACTCCTCGGCGATGGCAGCATAATCGGCAGGCGAGGTAACGACCGCGACATCCTGAAAATTCTTCGCTGCGGAACGGATCATCGAGGGCCCGCCGATATCGATGTTTTCGATCAGCTCTTCGAAGTGCGCGCCCGGCTTGGCGGCGGTCTTTTCGAAGGCATAAAGGTTGACCACAACCATGTCAATGGCCGGAATGCCATGCTCGGCAACCGCCGCGCGATGGCTGCTGTCATCACGGCGATGCAGGATGCCGCCATGAACCTTGGGATGCAGCGTTTTAACGCGTCCATCCAGCATTTCAGGAAACCCGGTCAGCTCGGAAATATCTTTCACCGCGATGCCGGAGTCGCGCAGCAGCTTGGCCGTGCCTCCGGTAGAAACCAGTTCCACGCCCAACTGGGTAAGCTTGCGGGCAAAATCGACCAATCCGGATTTATCGGTGACGCTGAGGATGGCGCGCTTGATTTTAGACATGAGAACCTCTGCTGCAGATTAGTGAAGAGGGATTTTAGCAGTTGCGAACAGTACCCGGTTGTCAGCACCCAGTACCCAGTCTTCGACGCCCGAGTTCTACGAGTCCATTCCGGACTTAGAAAAGCGAGCAGAACCGGGCAACCAATAAACGGGCGCCGACCAATCAAAGGAGGTTGAGAACTAAGAACTAAGAACTGAGAACTGAGAACTGGCAACTGGGTCCTGGGTACTAAATTTTCGCCTTCGCCTTGAGTTTGACTAGTCCACCCTGCATCTCGACCGAGTACTCGACCGTATCGCAATGGTGCTGCTTGCGGATCTCGCGGGTCTTCTTCTTGACGAACGCCGCGAAAGAATCGAGGTCGCCGGAGATTTTTTCTCCCGATTTTTGCTTGGCTTCGGAAAGCGCCAGGTAAAGGGATTCGACCTGCTCCCGCTCGGCGGGTGCGCCGGAGCACTGTACCGAGAAAGGCGGATCAACTTCCCGATCGACGGCCGGCGTCTGGGCGTCCGCGGTTTCCGGCTTGCGGCTGAGGCCGTATACCGGATGCTTTGCTGCGCGCTGTTCGGTGGCGCGCACCCCCTGGACTGCGAGGAGCGCGTCTTGGGGCCGGCGATAGCCCTCCTCGCGAATCCGCATTTTCTTTCGCCACAGGTCGCTCTGAATGGCGTAGCGCTGGGCCATTTCGTTGTACCTGAATCGCTGCGGAAAACTCATCCGCGTGCCGTCACTGAACTTGCGAATCAGGGAGAGAACCTTCCATTCGACGTCGGTGGGAGGACGTTTGGCCGGATTATTGAAGAAAATCTCGTACTCGATCTTCAGCCGGCGCAGTTGCTGATCGAGGAGATCCAGTTCTTCATCAATGGTCACAGAGATTCCCCAGCCTCCCAGTCAATAGCTTAGCGTTGCAGGATGGAGATGGCGAGGTTCCCGCCGGACACGATGGAGATGGTACGAAAGTACCCAAGGGCAGCTATCAGCCGTCAGCTCTCAGCACCCCGGTTTATCGGCAAATCAAGCAGTACGCCGGATTATCTACCCGAAGCAGGGGCGAATGGGCTGAACTGAAGGCTGAAAGCCGACCTACTTCGTGCTGGAGGCCATTTTCTTGACCATCGCCAGCACCAGCTTGCGGTCGCTGTCGTTCAGATTCGCGGAATAGCGGCGCATCTGGCTCAGGAAGCGCACTTCGTCGTCGGAGAGCTGCGGCAACCCCTTATGGCCGTTGCTGTTACCTTCGGAAAAGAACTGCGACAACGCCAGATCCATCGCCCCAGCGATCTTGGCGAGCGTGTCCAGCGAAGGGATGGTGTGGCCGTTCTCAACGCGCGAAAGGTAGCAGCGCAACAGGCCAGTGCGCTTTTCGATGTCGCCCTGTGACATGCTTCGCTGGAGCCGGAAATTGCGGATGGTCTCGCCGATATTCATAAATGCGCAGCTAACTCAAAGTGAAAAAAAAGATGCGTGCATAGTAACCAGAGTAGTACCGTCTGGCAAGTGGAAATTCCTTGCGTTCGCGGCCGAAACTGGTTTCACCCGCGCTGGGCCTGCCAGAATGACGCTTCACTTCTTCAATGTCGAGGCGAGAAAATCGATTGTGCGCTGCCACGCGTCGGCGGCGTCCTCAGCCCTATATCCCTGCTTGTTGTTGGGATTTTCAAACGCGTGCCCCGCGTCGGGGTAGATTTTCACCTCGATCTTCTTGCCGAGCTTTTCCATGGATTGCTGAAACTTCTTCACATCATCCGGGGTGATGCCGCGATCCAGGCCACCAAAAAGTCCCAGAATCGGGGCGTTGATTTTCTTCAGTTCCGACGACTCGGTTGCGAGATGCCCATAGTTGATGACCGTCGCTGCCAGTTGCGGCTCGGCGAGCGCCGTATCGAGCGAGTAGCCTCCGCCCATGCACCATCCGATGGAGCCGATCCGATTGTTTTTCACGTTCGGCTGTGACGCCAGAAAATCGTAGGCGGCTCGCAGATCGCGTGTAGCCCGGTCTTCCGGCAAGCCCCGCATCAGTTCGTGGGCCAGGTCTGGATTGTCGGCGACTCTACCGCGATACAGATCGACCGCCAGCGCGACGTAACCCTGGCCGGCTAGCTTCTCGGCCTGCTGCTTGACCCAGTCGTTCAATCCCCACCACTCGTGGATCACGATGAGCGCTGGAAACGTCCCTTTGCCAGCGGGGGTGTAGAGAATTCCGTTGACGGTCTCGTCGCCCGACTTGTAGGAAACGGGCTTGCCATCCACGGCGAAGGCCGACAGTGAAAAAGCGAGAGACAGAATCATCGAGAGCAGAAAAGTTTTCATGCGATTACCCCGAACTACAACCGGTTACTGATGCTACCGCATCTGGAAGGGCATCAATTGTGCTTGATGAACTTGCCGTTTTTCTGGCCGGTCAGCGAGTTGTACAACGTCTCGAGAAACACATCTTCGCTGATGAAGTCTCCGGAATATTTCTTCCAGGGATCGAGAATCTTTTTCTCCTTCATCTGCGCCAGCGTCAATTTCCTGTCGAGCGCATCTTGCACCGCGGCTCGCGTTTCTTTCAGCATCTTGATATAAGCGCGCACGTCATCGAGGTTTGAAACCGGGCCGTGTCCCGGAATGATCTTTACGTCGGGCGGAAGCTGCGCAATGGCGCCCTCGACGCCGCTGATCATGCCATCGATGCTGCCCCCGCTGTCCACGTCGATGAAGGGAAAGCCGTAAGTCACGAAATCATCGCCCATGTGGACCACGTTCGATTTCGGAAAATAGATGACCGAATCGCCGTCGGTGTGTCCGGCCGGGAAGTGCAGCGCGCGGATGTCTTCTCCGTTCAAGTGCACGGTGACGTCGTGATCGAACGTGATGATTGGCAGGGCGCCCTTGGGCTGCGGCTTAGCTTCGAAATGCATCGCCCCGCCGTTCCCCGCCTGGCCACCCTCTTCCAGACGTTTGCGGACATTGTCGTGCGCGATGATGGGCGCCTGCTTCTGAAAGAATTCGTTCCCGCCGGTATGGTCCGCGTGGTAGTGGGTGTTGATGATGAAACGGACGGGCTTGTCGGTAATGCCTTTGAGCGCCTCCTGGATTTTGTCCGCGAGGGGTGCGTACTGGTCGTCGACGATCACGATACCGTCTTCGCCGACGGACGCGCCAATGTTGCCCCCGGCGCCCTCGAGCATGTAAACATTGCCGGCAACCTTCGAGACTTTGATTTGAACTTTGCTGAAGTCCTGATCTTGGGCAAAGCACCAGCCCACCGAAAGACACGCGAGAATTGCAACACGAGACGTAGTCCGCATGGTCTCACCTCCAGGAAGGGGAATTGTAAATGGAAAGCGGCGTGTTGAGGTATTGAGTCATTGAATCAATGAATCAATCCCTAAATGAACTAAGGCGTTCCCTCAAACAGCGGCCAAAGCTGGTCGGCGGTGACGCGGTAGATGGCGTAGGCGCTGCCTCCATCGGAGGTGCGCCGGAAGAGCAATTCGCCACGGCCATCGCCGTCGGCATCGACGGCGTCGATCAGTTCCATGCGCGGAGCGACGTCGAGATGCCGCGAATCGGTCTGGGAGAAAAATAGCTTATGCAATTCGCCTTCGAGGTTGGTGCGGGCAATTAGCGTGATTTCCTTTGGCTCCTCGAATTTGCCGCTTGCGTCGGCAGCCGTCGGGTGAGTTCTGGCGGAGAGCACCAGCACCGGCTGGTTCGAACTGGAGAGATCAAAGATGCGGAGGCTCACATCGTCGAAGGCAGGTTTGGGCAACTTGCTGGCGGATTTGCCGGCGGATTTGCTCGCGGATGCCCTCTTGCCCGTGGGCGCAGCCTCTTTGGTCGCAGCGTTCGCCTGAGCGCGAAGCTGCGCCGTGGCCAGATCGAGCATCTTGCTGCGATAGCCAGCTTCTTCCGCAGGCTTCACATCGTACGTGTAGGGACGCGGATCAGGGCCGCCGGCATCGGAAATCGCCGGGATGAAGGTGATCTGTGGCAAGGCCACGGCGGAATCTTTCGCCGTCTTCGCGTCGGTCTGTGCTGTGCTCGGGAGAGGGTCGAACGTGGTAAACGGTTCAAGGCGCGCATTCGAGTCTGGCTTCCCACGTCGCAGCCGGGGCCGATTTGGATCTTCGATGGTCTCGTCGGTCGCAGGGGGCTTCAAGGGTTCCGGCGCCGCAGGCACCTCTGCAGTCTCGGGCGGGGTCGACGAGTTGGCGGGCGGCGGGGCAGTCGGCGACGCTGGAGGAGTTGCGGGCTTTGGCTGGCCTTTATTTTTATCCTTATCCGTGTCCTTATCTTTATTTTTGTCTTTGCTATTTTTGTCCTTGCTGTCGGAACTGCTATCGGAGTCGTGGTCGCTGCGGCGGTGAAGCACTGGCGGCCCATCCTTGTCGTCGTCCGCGATCACCGGCGTCGAGTACTTCTTGTGCTGGTTCGGGTCAATCGCCCCCGCGGGAAGCCATGTGCCTTCAGCGATCCAGAGGTGGTTCAATTGGCCAGGTTGGGTGATCGTAAAGACGCCCTGCGATAGACCGGCGCGAAACCCTTCGTAGACGATGCCGAAGTCGAGCGCCATGGGAACGGGAGCGGCCTTATACGAGCCCGCGTCATAGAATTTTCCGTCGATCATGATGGCAATGGGAGTGAGACGCGCTTTGCCTTTGGGCGAAAGCTGGACCAATCCCAAGGCGCGCGGTCCCTTGGCGGACGCGGGCTTGCGGCCATACTGCGGCATGGGACCCTGGGCCACGAGCCACGAACTGGCCAGCCATGTCGAGACGGCCAAGGTGACGGCGAACATCCGGTTGCGATATAACGATGAAGGGCGAGGAAAAAATTCCATGGAAGTTAATGATAAATCCCCAGACTTCAGTACGACGGACGAGAACGGCAAAGAGGTTGCCTCGAAAGATTTTCGTGGCAAGACCGTGGTGCTTTATTTCTATCCCAAGGCCGACACGCCGGGGTGCACCAAGGAGGCGTGCGGCTTCCGCGATACCTACTCGGAAATCAAGAAGACGGGCGTGGTGCTGCTCGGGATTTCCGCGGACACGGCGGCCGCGCAGAAGAAATTTCAGACCAAGTTCAGTTTGCCTTTCTCGTTGCTGGCCGATGCCGAAAAGAAGATCGCGAATCTTTTCGGCGTGGTTAAAGAGCGGCAAATGTATGGCAAGAAAATAAAAGGGATTGCGCGGACTACGTTCGTGATTGCCCCCGACGGCAAGATCAAGCATATCTTCAAGAACGTGACGGCGGAAGGGCATGCGGAAGAGGTGCTGGCCTACCTGCAGGGCGCGGCCTGAGACGATTGCAGAGGTTAGAGGTCAGAAGTCAGATTGCAGAAGTGAAACCGTGGGCTGTGGCAGGCACTTCGTTTGTACCTCTGCAATCTGACCTCTGACCTCTGCAATCTCCGGTTACGTGGACTTTCGCCGTGCTCACGATGAAACCGCTTGGTCGACTATCTCTGCTCAAGGCCGAGTTCTTCAATCGCGATCCGCGGCGGGTGGCGCGGGCGTTGCTGGGAAGACTGCTGATCCGGAAAACGCCTGGCGGAATTCTGGCGGGACGGATTGTCGAGACCGAAGCGTATCTCGGCAAAGGCGATGCGGCGGCGCACGCAGCGGCAGGCAAGACGGCGCGAAATTCCGTACTGTTCGGTCCTCCCGGTCACGCCTATGCCTACTTTATCTATGGCAATCACTACTGCCTGAATGTTTCCTGCCTGCCGGACGGAGAGCCCGGCTGCGTGCTGTTTCGGGCGCTGGAGCCGGTGGCGGGCATCGAGCAGATGGCGAAGAGTCGAGGGATCGAGTTAGAGAAAGGAACCGGCCGCCAGAAGGTTTCTTTGCTGAAGAAGATTTCGTCCGGCCCCGGACGGATGACCGAAGCCCTGGAAATCACGCGCGAGCGCGACAACGGGAAAAGCCTGGTGTGCGCGGGCTCGGACCTGCGGCTGGTGGATGACGGGTATCGCGTGCGCAGCGTAACGGTCACGCCGCGGATCGGGATTGTGAAGTCAGCCGAGCGGCGGTTGCGCTACTGCATCGCCGGAAATGCGTTTGTCTCCGGGCGGACGCGGGCAACGTAGGACCCCAAACTCCGCGGGTGTTTGCGCCGCGGCGGCGGGTTCTTCAAAATTCGACCGGGGAGAAGGCTTCCGTTCCCGCACGAACATTTCTATTTGGGCACCAATTCTGCCACCGTCAACTGATCGGCGCTGCGCAATTCGGGGAAGAGCCACGCCCAGGTGGCGATCACCAGCAAGGTTCCCACGCCTCCGAGGACGACGGCGGGGACGGTGCCGAACCATTGCGCGGTCAGTCCGGACTCGAACTCACCTAACTCGTTTGACACTCCGATGAAGAGCATATCCACGGCGTTGACGCGGCCGCGCATTTCGTCGGGAGTGGCGACCTGGACGAGGGTGGCGCGGATGATGACGCTCACCATATCGCTGGCGCCGATGAGAAACAGCGCGACGAGCGAGAGGATGAGGTTGCGGGAGACTCCGAAGACGATGGTGAACGCGCCGAATGCGGCTACGAAGAACAGCATGGTCAGGCCGGCGCGGCGGCGGATGGGGCGGTGGGCGACCATGATCGCCATCAGGGCGGCGCCGACGCCGGGAGCGCTGCGGAGCAGGCCGAGTCCCCAGGGACCGGTGTGCAGGATGGTTCGGGCATAGACGGGCAGAAGCGCGACCGCTCCCCCGAGCAGGACGGCGAACATGTCGAGCGAGATCGAACCGAGGATCAGTTTCTTCTCCCAGATAAAGTGAAAACCGGCTAACACGGTGCGCAGGCTTATGGGTTCTTTCTCGACGAGTTGCTTTTCTGGCGACGTGGGCAGCGGCCTGATGCGGAGGGTGAGGATGGTGGACAGGATGGAAACGATGACGGCAATGCCGTAGACGGCTTCCGGGCCGCGAAAGAGGGCGTAGGCGATGCCTCCAATGGCCGGGCCGGCGATGGTTGCGATCTGGAACGTACTGGCATTCCAGGCGACCGCGTTCGAGAAATGTTCTTCTGGAACCAACTGCGGCAGCAGGGCGCGGCTCACCGGAAAGTTGAAAGAGCGGAAGACTCCGAGCAGCACCAGTACGACGTAGATCGAGTGAACCGATTGCGGGGCGCGCCAACTGATGGCGAGCAAAAGTGCGGAGCAGAGGCCGAAGCCTCCGTAGCACCAGATGAGCAGTTTGCGGCGGTCGAAGACATCGGCGGCGTGTCCGGCGAACAGAAACAGGACGAAACCGGGCAGGAACTGGGCCAGGCCGACGTATCCGAGATCGATCGGGCGCTTGGTGATTTCGTAGACCTGCCAGCCGACGGCGACGGACTGCATCTCGAGCGCGACGACGATGAAGAAGCGCGCGAGCGTATAGGAGACGAAGTTGGGATAGGTGAAGGCCACTCGCCCGGCAAGGCGCGGGTCCTGGGAAGCTAGCATTCCTTAATTACTCTGCCACAAAATCGCCGGCAAAAGAATCAGCGGCGGTTGATGAGCGCGGCGACGTAGCCGGCGCCGAATCCGTTATCGATGTTGACCACGCTGACGTTTGAGGCGCAGGAGTTCATCATTCCGAGCAGCGCGGCGAGGCCCTCGAAGGCTGCGCCATAACCTACGCTGGTCGGAACGGCGATCACGGGGACACCCACCAGTCCGCCCACTACACTGGGCAGCGCGCCTTCCATACCGGCGCACACAACGATCACACTGGCCTGGGCGAGCGCGCCCCGATGCGCCAGCAGGCGGTGAATGCCAGCGACTCCGACATCGTAGATATGCTGAACGTTGTTGCCCATCAATTCCGCGGTGACGACCGCTTCTTCGGCCACCGGGATGTCGCTGGTTCCGGCTGACACGACGACAATTACGCCCTTGCCGCGCTTCTTGCGATCGCGCTTGAGCACGATGGCGCGAGCCAGGGGCCGATACTCGGCGCGGCGCACGCTGGCGACGACGGCGGAGTATTGCTCCTCGGAGGCGCGGGTTGCCAGGACATTGCCCTCGTGGGCGGCCAGGCGGGTAAAGATGTCGGCCACCTGGCGCGGGGTTTTGCCCTGGGCAAAAATCACCTCGGGCATACCCTGGCGCAGAACACGATGGTGGTCGACTTTGGCGAAGCCGAGGTCCTCAAAAGGCAGGTGGCGCAGGCGCTCGACGGCGTCGTCGGGGGAGAGGCGTTTTTTCCTTACCTGGTCGAACAGTTTGTGGAGAGCCTGGGCGTTCATGGTTCAGACGTCATTGTAGATGGCTGGAGGCTGTGCCGGGTCGCGCGCCGCAAGATTGACGGGAGTGGTAGGGGAGAGGGGAAGCATAGGGGAAAGCGCCCAAACCCCGCCGAAGCGATGAAATCGCGTGTTGTCAGTAACTTACGGAGATTACTCCAGTGGTTCAACAGCCTTCGGATAGATTGCTCCTGTCCCCGGCGCACCCTATAATCACGGTACTCTGGTTCTGGATTCTCTGGCAGGTGCTCGGGTTGGTAGGCCCCAGCGTAAGTGTGTCTTTTGGCCGAACTGAAACCCGTATGCAAAAACGCCTGCAAATCGCGCTGATGGCTAGCCTGACCGCGACCTCCTTTCTTTCCACACTGTTTTCGACCATGCCGGCGCGCGCGCAAGCAGGCGAACGGCCGGGAACAATCACTTCTACGACCGACGAATCCGGCCGCAAGATTTACATTAACAACGAGGGTGGAGCGACCTCGGGTTCGAGGGCGGAGACTTCAGCGCCTTCCCGGTCTCCGCTGGTTTATTGGAGCGTAACCGAACACCGTTTCAAGCCGGTTCCGACCAGCGGAGCAGTGATGCGGGCGGCTCGCTCTGCGGCTTCGGAGGTCAACACCTACCTCGACGGCCGAGCCGCGCAGGCTCACCCCGCTCTGAACCGCGCTTTGCTGCAGCAGGATATCGACGCCGCGATTGAGCGGGCGGCCGCCCGGCACAACGTGGACCCGAGCCTGGTGCGTTCGGTGGTCAAGGTGGAGTCGAATTTTAATCCCAATGCGGTGTCGCGCGCAGGGGCCATGGGGCTGATGCAGCTGATGCCGTCGACGGCGCGTTCGCTCAATGTTTCCAATCCTTTCGACCCGCAACAAAACGTGGATGCCGGGGTTAGACATCTCAGGAAATTGCTGGATAACTACAACGGCGACGTTCGTCTCAGTCTGGCAGCCTACAACGCGGGTTCGGGGGCGGTGGCGCGCAGTGCGGGCGTTCCGCATTTCAGGGAAACGCAGGACTACGTTCGCAGGATCACGAATTTGTACAACGGCGGCAGCGAACCCCTGTTCAACAACCGGATTAGCACACTGGTGCGGGAACCGGTCCGCATGGAGCGCGATGCTCGGGGCGTGCTGCATATCAGCAACACGGAATAAGCGGGGGCTTCCGCCGTGGTAGCGGAAGCCGAGCGAGTCATTGAGGCATTGAATCATCGACCCGATGACAACAATGAGTCAATGACTGAATGATGCAATGATGTTTACGACCCTAAATCGAGGCGGCCGCGCCCTTCGCCTCGGCGCAGCGCTGGTGATTGCGCTGCTGCCGCTGGCTTCCGCATGGGCTCGCGTTCACCACAACGATGCCTGGGCCCGTCAGCAATTTTCCAAAGCGGAACGCATGCGGGAGGCGCTGAATGGCCGTCCCACGGGAGAGCGCACCCGCCGCGAATACCAGCGCGTCATCGACTCCTACCGCCGCGTCTACTTCGGCTCTCCGGCGTCATCGAAGGCAGACCCGAGCGTGGTGGCGACGGCCGAGCTAATGGTCGAGATGGGGCGGCGCTTTGACGACAACAAAATCCTGCGCGGCGCCGTTGAACAGTATCGTTTCCTGCGCAAGGAATATCCCGGCAGCAAATACCGCTTCGACGCCCTGTTCACAATCGGCGAGATCTACAAGGACGATCTCAACGATCCCGAAGAAGCGCGCACGACCTTCGAAGACTTTCTGCACCGCTATCCGCGCAACCGCCTGGCCGATGACGCCCGCTCGGCGGTGAAGGAGATCGATGCCGAGGCCGACGAAATGGAGCGCACGGCGCAGAAGGCGGCGCGCAAGCAGCGGTCGAACGCCGGCGCCACCGCCGGTGCTGACGAAGCGGTTGAGTCGGAAAACGACGCCAGCGCCCGTCGCGCCGCGTTGCCGCGGGTCACCGGGGTTCGCCACTGGTCCACGCCCGACTACACGCGTGTCGCGATTGACGTGGAGCAGGAAGTGAAATTCGGTTCGCAGCGGATCTCGCATCCCGACCGGATTTTTTTCGACCTGCGCGATACCAAGCTCGCCTCGACCCTAGTGGGCAAAACCTTCGACGTTGACGATGGCTTTCTGAAGAAAATTCGCGTTGCCGAATTCCAGCCCGGGCGCACGCGGATTGTGCTGGAAGTGGACGACCTCGCGAGTTACGACGCCTTCCTGTTGCCCGACCCATATCGGCTCATCATTGATATCCACGGCAAGGACAACCACGGGAAGCAAGAGCGGGCGACCGTCCTCTCCAAGGCAGACATGGCGAAGATGAAAGCGGATACAGCCGTGGCGGCTTCCCCAGAATCGGGCGAGGACTCCGGCGAGCCAGAGCCGGCGCCGGGCGGAGACGCGAAATCTGCTGGGCGGAAAGCGCAACCGGAATCCGGCAAGAACAGCAAGAACAAGAATGCGATCGGCTTTTCGAAAGCTGGGCCCGTCGAAACGGACTTGCCTGCCGATGAAGCGGGCGCGGGCTCTCAGTCGCCCGACTCCGCGCGCCCGGTGAATGGCATTGGAGTGATTAAGACGACGGTTGCGGTGAAAGGGACGAATCGCAGGATTCCGAAGACGATCGTTGAGGCGGACGACAGAGTTCCGTCGAAGGTCGCAACGCTGGAGCATGAAAAACTCCGTCCCGAAGTAGCGCCAGGCCCGGCGGCCGATGTCTCGGGCGGCGGCCCGGCGGACGCGGCGAAAACGGATTCGCCGGCATCGTCATCTGCGTCGCGTTCTTCGCGTCGAAAAAAATCCCGTTCCGCGGCCGTCGCTGCCGACACCGCGGATCTTCACGCGGACAGCCGGGAAGCGACCCGTGAAGCGCGTCCGAACGCGGCCGGCGACCGGTCTTTGATTCGCGCCCTCGGCCTGAAGATTGGCAAGATCGTGATTGATGCCGGCCACGGGGGCCATGACACGGGCACAATTGGCCCGAACGGTCTGCTCGAAAAGGACGTGGTGCTCGACGTGGCCAAACGCCTGGGCCGTCTGCTCGAAACCAGGCTTGGCGCCGAAGTGGTTTACACGCGCCAGGACGATACTTTTGTTCCCCTCGAAACACGCACCGCGATCGCGAATCGGGAGCGGGCAGATTTGTTCATCTCGGTGCACGCCAACTCGAGTCGCGATTCGGACGCGCGCGGCGTCGAAACCTACTACTTGAATTTCACCTCGTCGCCGGAAGCGCTGGAAGTGGCCGCGCGCGAAAACGCGGTATCGGAGAAATCGATCCACGAACTCCAGGATCTGGTGAAGAAGATTGCGCTGAAAGAAAAGATCGAAGAATCGCGCGAGTTTGCCGGCGACGTGCAGGAATCGCTCTACGGAGGGCTGTCGCTGAACAATGCGGGCGTTCGCAATCGCGGGATCAAGAAGGCTCCGTTTATCGTGCTGATCGGCGCGAATATGCCTTCGATCCTGGCCGAGATTTCGTTTGTGTCGAATCCGACCGACGAGCGCAAACTGGAAACCACGGAACACCGCCAGCGTATCGCCGAGTCGCTCTATCGGGGCGTGTCCAAGTACGTCAGCGGCTTAAGCGGCGTGAAAGTGGCGAGCAAGATCGACAAAGACCAAGGGCAATGACGGGCCGTACGCCAGCTTCGCTTCAGCCCTCTGCACCAGCAATTCTCAGTTGGTGAAATCGCTGATTACACTCACAACCTCGCCGGGGCGCAGTTGACGGCATGCGGGTGGAAACTTTCTCGGGCTGCCGGTAGTCTAATTCGACAGGGCAGGTGCGCCTTTTTCGAATGAGATTCTTACGACAGCTCTCGGTTGTCTTCTTTATTTTTATTGTGTGCGCCGTTTTTTGCGGCGTGGCCTTCGCGCCTGAGCCGCCTGCGTCGCTTCCTGTTTCCCCAGCCGCCGTCACTTCGGCCGCTGTCACTTCAACGCCGGTTCTTCCCACGGAGTTTGCCGGCTGGCAGGTGAAAGGCGCGGTTACGCGGAGTGCCGATCCCACCGTTGCCGATGCAGCCAATGAGCCTGTCTTGAAGGAGTACGGTTTCCAGCGTCTGGAGAAGGCGGCCTACACGCGCGACGACGGCCGCAATCTGGCGGTCAAAGCCGCCGTGTTTGCAGATGCCAGCGGCGCCTATGGCGCTTTCACTTACTACTATTCCGATGAAATGGGGGAGGAGACAATTGGCGGGCAGGCGGCGTTTCTGAACAACCGCGTACTGTTCTATCAGGGAAACGTGCTGGTGGAGGCGGTGTTTGACAGAATGAGCGTGATGTCGGCGGCGCAACTGCGGGAACTGGCCGGGCTGCTGCCGCAAGCGGAGGGCAACAAGAGCAACCCGCCTTCGCTGCCCACGCGCCTTCCGCGGCGGTCGCCCCAGGGTCGGCTCGAGAAAAACACGACGAAGTACATTTTGGGCCCGGTCACGCTCGATCGAGTCGGATCGCCGCTGCCGGGTGCGATGGTGGATTTCACAGCGGACGCGGAAGTCGTAATTGGCAAGTATGCAGTGACCGCGGGCGATGCCACTCTGATGCTCGTCGAATATCCCAACTCGCAGATCGCCGCAGAACGACTGCGCCGGATTGATGCCGCGCACCAGGTTACGCAGCAACAACCGGGGGTTGCGTCCATTGTCGATGTGGGCCCGTTCTTCGACGCGCGCACCGGCCCCATCATTGTGATTGCGGCGGGTCCCCTTTCAAAAGGCGAAGCGCGAGCGCTGATGTCGTCCATCAGCTACGACGCCGATGTGACGTGGAATGAAAACACGTACGTGAGCAAGAAGGACAATCTGGCGAACTTTCTGTTCAACGCGATTGTTCTTTGCGGAATTGTGGTCGGCCTGGCGCTGGTTGCGGGGATCGCGTTTGGAGGGCTGCGATTGGTCATAAAGCGCTTTTTCCCCGACTCCGTGTTTGATCGCCGGGAGGCCATGGAATTCATCTCTCTGCACCTGGAGGACGAGCCCCGGGCGGTGCCCAGGGAGCGGTAAGTGACTCAATCGAATGTCGTTAGCGTCGAAAAACGGCTATTTCCCTCCAATTCGAGCCCATTTGCTGACTTGTGGACGTATCGTGTAACTTATTGAAAATAAGACTATTTAAGTCATAAATTTTGCTTGACACTGTGCTTTTAAGGCTCATAAGATTCCCGCAGAAAGTTCTGATGGATAAAACCTCCGTTGGGACTATTCTCCCTTGAAAGAAAAGGCCGCCCAAGTTGCCGGGTGGCCTTTTCGATTTGGAGGACAGTTCTCAGTTCTCAGCAGGCGGACGATGCGAATGGGGTTCACTGAGAACTGAGAAGTGAGAACTTGGTTTGGAACCACTGTGCCTCGGCATCCGTACAACACGGTGTACCAGAGCGTTGAGCTCTGAAGGAGACGCAATGTTCTGCGATCAATGTGGTGGGCAGTTGCAAGCGGGAGAGCCACGCTGCGGACGCTGCGGCAAGACCGTGCTCGGGCTGATCGAACTGCAGCGTAGCCGGGTTCGCGAGCATGTCCGGTTGCTGGGCATTCTCTGGATGGCGTACTCGGCGCTGCACGTGGTGGCAGGAGTGGTCGTCATCATTGTCGCGCAGACGATCTTCGGCCGCGTGGTCCACATTCCGAACGGCCCACCGCCCGAAGTCACGGTCTGGCTGAGGCCTCTCATCAGCTTCTTCGGATGGTTGATCCTGGCAAAAGCTGCGGCCGGCTTCTTCGCCGGTTGGGGCCTGCTGCAGCGAGAGGAGTGGGCACGAATCGTTGCCCTGGTCGTGGGCTTCGTGGCGTTGCTCAACGTGCCGCTCGGTACCGCGCTCGGCGTCTATACGCTCTGGGTGCTGCTGCCCACGCAATCCGATGACGAGTATAAAGCGCTGGCGCAGGCCGCATAGCGCGCGAGGCTCTCGCGGTGGCGGGTGAAGAGCGTTCACGACGGGTGTGATCGAGGATCCATCTCAAACTCCGCCATCGCACGAGGACCGCGGTCTTTGCTCGGGCGTGACATCCCCCCATCCATCCTGGAGCAGGATCGGCCCGCGCGCTCGGGCAGCAATTCGCGATTCTTTCCGACAAAGAACAGGTCATGCTTTATGCGGTGGTTCTGCCAGTTCCCTCCGAGTTAGGCAATTTTTTTTCAAGCGTCATTCGGGCGAACCGGTCGGCTATGCGCTGCTCAACGGGAAGAGCGGGATTGCGATATGGGAGTTTTTCTTGAGCCTGGCGGGAAGGCATGAAGGAGTATCGAAAGGGCGACAAGCCGGTGAAATGCAGGCTGGAAATTTCTTTGATGATGACCGGCAGCGATTGGAATACGGACTTGCACTTCGGAGAATCGGTGTTACTATAACAGGTTCCGTTAACGTACACGGTATCGATTCCTGGCACATTGTGAGTTGGCCGCTTACAGCCCGCCCGAGGTGGAGACACAAAACCAGCGCGAAGGAGAAAGCCTATCTACGTACTCGGGATTGACGTGGGGACCGGAGGAACGCGCGTCCTGATTGTGGATCGGGACGGGCGTGTGGTTGGGTCCGCGACCCAGGAGCATGTTCCTTTTGCTTCGCCGCAAGTCGGGTGGGCGGAACAGCAGCCCGACGATTGGTGGACTGCTTGTACGATGGCCGTTCCACGGGCATTGCAGAGTGCAGGACTGCGCGGGGACGACATCGCTTGCCTCGGTTTCTCCGGACAAATGCATGGCGCGGTGATGCTCGACGAGAGCGGCCGAGTGGTTCGCCCGGCACTGATCTGGTGCGACGTGCGCACCGACCGCCAGTGCCGCGAATTGACGGAAAAGATAGGAGCGGAACGGATCATCCAGTTGACGTGCAATCCGGCTCTGGCCAACTTTACGCTGACCAAGTTCCTGTGGGTGCGAGAAAACGAACCGGAAAACTGGAAGCGGGTTCGCTCGGTCATGTTGCCGAAAGACTATGTCCGCTACCAACTCACGGGAGATCGCGCCACCGACATGGCGGACGCCTCCGGGACTCTGTTGCTCGATGTGGCCAACCGGCGCTGGTCGAGCGAGATGCTGGAAGCGACCGAAATCGATCGCGCCCTGCTGCCCGCACTCTATGAGTCACCGGACATTTGCGGGAAGGTGTCGGCTGGTGCCGCTGAGGTCACCGGTTTGAAGGCAGGAACTCCGGTGGTGGCGGGCGCGGGCGATCAGGCGGCCGGAGCGACCGGAATGGGAATTGTGACGCCGGGCGCGGTGAGCGCGACGATTGGTACCTCCGGGGTTGTGTTTGCAGCGACCGATGCTCCGGCCCTGGATCGCCAGGGAAGGCTGCATACGTTTTGCCACGCGATTCCCGGGCGCTGGCACGTGATGGGCGTTACGCAGGCGGCGGGACTCTCCCTGCGCTGGTTTCGCGACCAGTTTGGCGCGGGCAGGGACGACGGGCGAGATGCTTACGAACGATTGACGGAAGAAGCTGCGACCGCGCCCCCTGGTTGCAAGGGGCTTTTGTGGACACCGTACCTGATGGGCGAGCGCACGCCGCACCTGGATCCACACGCCCGAGGCGCTCTGGTGGGCCTGACCGCCTCCCACAAAAGAGCGGACGTGATTCGCGCGATTCTCGAGGGCGTGGCCTTCAGTCTGCGCGACTCCTTCAGCATTTTCTCGGAGATGAATGTTCCGGTAAAGAGCGTGCGACTGGGCGGCGGCGGGGCGCGGTCGGCGCTATGGCGGCAGATTCAGGCCGACGTGTACGGACACGAAGTTGAAGTGGTTGAGGCAGAAGAGGGAGCGGCGTACGGGGCAGCGTTGCTGGCGGGTGTGGGCGCGGGGATGTGGGCTTCGGTGGATGAGGCGTGCGCGTCAGTTGTCCGCGTCGCCAAGAGAGTCCGGCCCGAAGCAGAAGCGGTGGCTACGCTCAACCAGAATTATGCCGCCTATCGCCGGGTGTACGGTGCGACGCGCGAGATCTTTGCCTGCTAACTGGTCAGCCGATTTTTGTTTTCTATGGAGGCGCTCATATGGCAAGGAACGGAAAATACGAACCGAAACCGGAACACAAATTTACCTTCGGCCTCTGGACGGTGGGGAACCGCGGACGAGATCCCTTTGGCGATGCAGTGCGGGAGCCGATGAGTCCGCCGGAACTGGTCAATCTTCTGGGCGAGGTAGGCGCCTGGGGCGTGAATCTTCACGACAACGACCTGGTTCCGATTGATGCCACGCCGGCGGAACGCGATCAGATTGTGAGCGCTTTCAAGAAAGCCTGCGAGCGCAACCACATCGTCGTCCCTATGGCGACGGTTAACCTGTTCTTCCATCCCGTTTTCAGGGACGGCGCTTTTACCGCGAATGATCCGGAAGTGCGCGCGTATGCGCTGCAGAAGACGATGCGCGCGATGGACCTTGGGGCAGAACTGGGCGCGAAGGTCTTCGTTCTATGGGCGGGAAGAGACGGCGCGGAAACGGATGGTTGCCGCCGGCCCGACGTTGCCGTCCAGCGCGCGCGCGATGCCATTAATTACCTCTGTGAGTACAACGTCGACAAGAAATACGGTTTCAAGTTGGCGCTGGAGGCCAAGCCCAACGAACCACGCAGCGATATTTATTTCCCAACCACCGGACACTATCTTGCATTCATCCCTACCCTGGATCATCCCGAAATGGTCGGGGTCAATCCTGAAGTGGCCCACGAGCAGATGGCGGGTCTGAACTTCATGCACGGAGTAGCGCAGGCATGGGGAGCAGGGAAACTCTTCCACATCGATCTGAACGACCAGGCGCCGGGACGCTTCGATCAGGATTTGCGCTTTGGCTCGCACAACCCCAAATCCGCTTTCTGGCTGGTGAAGTTCCTGGAAGACGTCGGTTATGAGGGCTCGCGCCATTTCGACGCTCATGCCTACCGCACCGAAGACTATGAAGGCGTGAAGGATTTCGCCCGAGGCTGCATGCGCACCTATCTCATTCTGAAAGAGAAGGCGGAGCAGTGGAACGCGGACAAGGAAGTCCGGGCGATTCTGAAGCAGATCGAAGCGGAAACAGACCATACTCCGCCGGTGGAGAAGTATTCGCGGAAGGGCGCTGCAGCTCTGCTCGGATATAGCTTCGACAAGGCCGCGATAGCGAAAAAGCGTCTGCCGTACGAGCGACTCGATCAGATTACGGTTGATATTCTTCTCGGCGCGCGCTAGTACCGATCGTTTGATGTGTACCCGTGCGCTTGGGGACTTGCGACGGTCGCGGTTATGTGTTCTCCGATGGCCAACGACTGTTCTCTCGGCAGGACGATTCTGTTCCTCTGGTGTCTTCTCGGTTCCGTTCAACCGAGCTTCGCTCTGGGTCAGGCTCGCTACTTGGAAACGGTTCCACGGCCGGGCAGCTTTGCCATCGCGCACGGCCGAACCCTCGCCAGCGTTTATGCAGACCCCAACGATTACGCAGGCGTGCTGCGCGCCGCCCGGGACCTGCAAGCGGACGTGGCCCGGGTCACGGGTCGCATCCCCAGGGTTGCCGACGCAGAAAGCGATCTTGGATCAAATGCGATCGTGGTCGGCACGATCGGGAAAAATGCGGTGATCGACCGCCTCATCCGGCAACGGAAGATCGATGTAACCGCTATCGCCGGTCAGTGGGAGTCGTTCCTCATTCAAGTTGTTCCGAAGCCCATGCCCGGCGTTGAAGTCGGATTGATTATTGCCGGCAGCGACAAGCGGGGGACGATCTACGGCATCTATGACCTTTCTGAGCAGATGGGAGTGTCTCCATGGTATTGGTGGGCTGACGTTCCAGTTGCTCACAAAGACTCTCTCTTCGTGAAGGCCGGCAAGTACGTCCAAGAACCTCCCGCAGTCCGATATCGCGGAATTTTCTTGAACGACGAGGCCCCCGCGTTGGCTGGCTGGGCGCGCGAGAAGTTCGGAATCCTTAACCACCAGATGTACGAAAAAATTTTCGAGCTCCTATTGCGGCTCAAAGCCAACTATCTTTGGCCGGCCATGTGGAACAACGCTTTCAACGAGGACGATGAGCTGAACCCCAAGCTGGCCGACGAATATGGCATCGTGATGGGAACCTCGCATCACGAGCCCATGCTGCGAGCGCAACAGGAATGGAAGAGGCACGGCACTGGACCCTGGAGCTACGTGACCAATCCGGAAGTTCTCCGCCGATTCTGGGAGGAGGGTGCCGAGCGCAACAAAAACTACGAAAGCATTTTTACCATCGGCATGCGTGGCGATGGCGACCTGCCCATGGTGGAAGGGGGCAACATAGCGGCCAACGTGAGTCTACTGGAGCGGATCGTGGCCGACCAGAGAAAGATCATCGCCGATCATGTGAATCCGGATGTGTCCAAAGTGCCCCAGCTCTGGGCGCTCTACAAGGAAGTGCAGGAGTACTACGAGCATGGGATGCGGGTTCCAGACGATGTGACTCTGCTCTGGTGCGACGACAACTGGGGTAATCTCCGCCGGCTGCCAACCGCCGACGAAAGAAAACGCAGCGGCGCCGCCGGCGTCTACTACCATTTCGATTACGTGGGAGATCCGCGCTCCTACAAATGGCTCAACACCATTCCAATCACAAAAGTGTGGGAGCAGATGAACCTGGCGCACTCCTATGGGGCGGATCGCATTTGGATTATCAACGTGGGCGATCTCAAGCCGATGGAGTTCCCGACCGAATTCTTCCTGACGTTGGCATGGAATCCCGGCCAGTGGTCCCAGAAGAGGATCCGGGAATATACCAGGAGTTGGGCGGAGCGAGAGTTTGGACCGAGATATGCCGCGGAGATTGCCGACGTCATTTCCGCATACACAAAATACAACGGGCGGCGGAAACCTGAACTTCTTGAACCTGCTACTTTCAGCCTGGTGGACTACGGGGAAGCGGACCACATTGTCGCCGAGTGGGAATCAACTGTTGGGAAAGCTGAGCGCATCTATCGAAGGCTGCCGGAGAATGCGCGGGACGCTTTCTTCCAGCTCGTGCTCTACCCGGCAAAAGCCTCCGCTCAAGTCGCTGAGCTTTATGTGGCGGCGGGAAAGAACCAGCGGTACGCCAGCCAGGGCCGGGCCAGCACGAACGACCTGGCGGCGCAGGCCCGCGCGCTGTTTCATGCGGACGCTGCGCTTTCGGATTTCTACAACCACACTCTCGCGCACGGCAAGTGGAACCACATGATGGACCAGACCCATATCGGGTATTCCTCGTGGAACGAGCCGTCGTCGAACGTCATGCCCAAGGTGGCTGAGATTGAAGTCCCGGGCGCCGCCGCATTGGGCGTTGCGGTCGAAGGTTCGACCGCGGCCTGGCCGGGCCCGTCCGGCGAACCAGCGCTTCCGCAATTTGACGGGTTCAACCGGCAACGGCGCTACATCGACCTGTTTAATCGCGGAACAGCTCCCTTTCAATTCACGGCCACGGTTAACGAGCCGTGGATTGTGCTGGATGGAACGCGGGGCTCCATAGAAAGAGGCTCGGTAGAAAAAGAACGTCGCCTTTGGGTGAACGTCGACTGGCGGCAGGCGCCGAAGGGTTTGTCGGAAGGTTCCGTGACGATTGTGGGACCTGCTGGTGACGCTGGAATTACTGTCAGAGTGGAGGCATTCAATCCTGAAACACCCCCCAGAGATTCGGTTCGCGGCTTTGTCGAAGCGAACGGTTATGTCTCTATCGAAGCTGAGCACTATACAAAGAAAATTGATGCGAATTCAGCGCGCTGGGAAAAGATCGCGGACTACGGCCGGACGCTGTCTTCCATGTCGATCTTTCCCGTCACTTCCCGAACCCTGACGCCTCCCGACTCTCCATGTCTCGAGTACCAGATGTATCTGTTCCACGCGGGGCAGGTTGAAGTTGAAGCCATCCTTGCTCCGACCTTGAATTTTGTGCCCGGGCGAGGCCTGAGATACGCGATTTCGTTTGATGACCAGCCGCCCCAGATCATCGATGCTCTGGCGCGCAACTCACTTCCGGATTGGGAGAAGTCGGTAGCGGACAGCGTGCGTAGGGTGAAGTCCGAGCACACCCTGGCGGCACCGGGCTATCACACGCTGAAGTTCTGGATGGTGGATCCGGGAATCGTCCTGCAGAAGTTGATCGTCGATCTGGGTGGCGTGAAACCGAGTTACCTCGGACCGCCGGAGAGCTATCGCGGCAGCAGCACCGAGTCTGCTCGCTAACGCGCGATTGCGTTCCTACTGCGCCGGCTCCTTGACCAAAACAATGCGGTCGCCCGCGACGTCGCGCAGTTGCTGCACTCTGCCCGAGGGCCAGCGGATTTCGACCAGATCCGCCGAGGCGTTCGTTCCCAAGCCAAAATGGACCGGGCCGGCGCTGGACGACGCGTAGCCCGCGGCCGTTGACATGTGGTCATATTGCGTACCGCTCTTAGTGACCAGCTTGATGCGCGCTCCAATGCCATCGCGATTGCTCTTGGTTCCCTGCAGCTTGAGTTCCAGCCAATGGTTGTTGCCTGGACTCTGATTGATCCAGATCTCCGCCGGAGCATTGATTGCGCTCACGACTACATCGAGACGCCCGTCTCCGTTCAGGTCGCCGATGGCGGAGCCGCGATGCCGGGATGGGGGGCGCGAGGTCAGTCCGGCTTCGGCGGTCAATGCCGCGAATTTCATGGCGCCTTTGTTCGTCGCGCTAATATTGCGGAAAACGGTGTTCGGTTGTTCCACCGTAATGCGAGGCGCGGATAAAAGAGACTGAACGTGGCCGCGCGTGACGAAGATGTCTTTCCAGCCGTCGTTGTCGAAATCGGCGATCGTCGGAGAATAGCCGGCCATCGGCAAGCTCTGGCTGGTCATGCCGCTCGATTCGGTTACTTCCGCGAAGCCTCCCTTGCCGGTATTGCGGTAGATCGGAAACGTTTCGTTGTCGAGCGCGACCAGGCAAATATCGGGATAGCCGTCATTGTCCAGATCGCGAAAATCGACGCCCATCCCGGAAATGAAGACACCGTCTTCGCGCAGGGCCACATTGGCGTCGAATCCAATTTCCTCGAAACGCGAACCGCCTGCGTTTCGGAAGAACCAGTTGAACAGCTTGTCGTTGGTGACGAAAAGGTCCATGCGGCCGTCCAAGGTAGAGTCAGCCACCGCTCCTCCCATGCCTTTTCCCGGGTGCGCGCGCAATCCATACTCGACCGAGACATCCTTGAACGTCCCGTCGCCGTTGTTGAGGAATAACTGGTTCGGGGTTGGCTTATACATTTTTGGGTGACAGTAGTCGCGATGGCCCTCGTCCTGGCAGACGGGTTCGTGCTCTCCATCCCACTTGAGATAGTTGATGACGACCAGGTCGAGCAGGCCGTCGTTATTCACATCCACCCAAACGCCACCGACCGACCAGAGCGGGCCGTATTCGGCATCGGGCTTATTGAGTCCTGCCTTGGCGGTCACATCGGTGAAGGTTCCGTCCCCGTTGTTGTGGTAGAGCGCATTGTGATGCACGCCGCCGACAAAAATGTCTTCGTACCCGTCGTTGTCGTAGTCGCCGATGGCAACGCCCATGTCGAAGCCGCTGCCCGCCAGGCCTGCCTTGGCCGTGACGTCGATGAAATGTCCCTTGCCGTCATTTTCAAAAAGGCGGTTCGAGTATTTCGGGGATGACTTGCGGAGCGTGTCGATATCGGCGCCATTGGTGAAGAAGATGTCCAGCTTGCCGTCGTTGTTATAGTCAAAGACGGCCACGCCTCCAGCCATGGTCTCCGGCGCATGGCGCACGGGCGTTTCGCAACTGTCTAATTGGAAATCGATGGGCTGGTAGGCGAACTGGATGGGGCTTTCGCGCGGCTTATCCGCCGTTTCCGCCCGCGCCATTTGTCCAAAGGCCGGCGGAAGAAATGGGCTCGGCACACGCAGGCACGATGGTGCGAGCAGCGACCATGCGGCAATGGTGAATCCCAACTTCCAGTTCTTCATCGCCGGTTCACGCTGCGTCCTCGAGTCGTTCTGAAGCGCGCCGCGAGGCCGCTTCCGCACTCCAGTGTACCCTCTTCAGACGCTGGTTCTCTGCCGCCGCCTATTCCGGCAGTTTCTGTTCGCCGCGAATTGAAAAGGAAGTCTCCTCTGACGGAGCGCCAGTCCCCGGTTGTCCTCCACCCACGCTGACGCTGTAAGTACCGGTGGCGACAATTCGATCTCCTGCCTCGTTTACTTCGCTCAAGTCGCGCGCCTGGAGGGTAAAAGCCACATGCTTCTTTTCACCAGCGCCCAGGTGAACTCGGGTGAAGCCCCGCAGCGCGCGAATCGGAGCGCTCGCCGACTTGGGAAAGTGCAGGTAGAGTTCTGCCACCTCGTCTCCGGCGCGATCGCTGGTGTTCCTGATGTCCACTTCAACGCTGAGCGGATCGCCAGCGTTCAACTCGCGGGCCGAGAGTTTAAGGCTGCTGTAGGCGAATCTGGAGTAACTCAGCCCGTAGCCGAAAGGATAGAGCGGTTGTCCATCGAAGTACCGATACGTCCGGTTCTTCATGGCATAATCCTCGAAGGGCGGCAACTGCTCGACTCCTTTATAGAACGTCACTGGCAGCCGACCCGCGGGATTGTTGGCTCCAGACAGCGTCTGTGCAATCGCGGTTCCGCCTTCCTCGCCGGAGTACCACGCGTCCAGAATTGCGTTTGCGTGTTGGGCGGCCCAGTTCACCGAGAGGGCGCTGCCATTCATCAAGACAACGACGACCGGCTTTCCGGTCGTTTGGAGCGCTTCGAGAAGATCTTCCTCCTCTCTGGGCAGATCGAGGCTGGTTCGGTCTCCACCCTTGAAGCCGGGTACGTCCACCTTCATCTCTTCGCCTTCCAGTTTTGACGTGATGCCGACCACGGCCACCACTGCATCCGCTGTTTTCGCGATCGACGTTGCCTCGGCAATCGGATTCTCGATCACTGGCAGCCAGGAAAATTTGGTCCCGAAGCCTCCGCGGAGATATTCGATCTTCACCGCATAACGGTGTCCCTTTTCCAATGGCACGGTCGTCATCGAAGGTCTCGCGTCGTGCAACTCCGGGTCGTCGACGATCAGCTTTCCATCAAACCAAAGACGGTTTCTGGATCCCTGCAGCCCGATCTGGTACGTGCCCGATGTTGCCGGCGTTAAAAAGCCAGTCCAGCGCGCGGAAAAGTCCTTCATGCCATCAGGCGGTCCGAGCGCGGAGGAATCCGGATGGAAGAGTTGCAGGTCGACATACTTGTCCACGCGAACACTCTGCGGCGTGCCGGAAAAATCCTCCCCGGCGAAATACTCGCCCTTGACCCCGGCTTGCCCATCGCTCGTCGAGAGCACCGCTTCCGGGATCACCGACTGCTGGCGCAGGAAGTTCATGCCCGGCGCGAAACTTACCTGGGCTGCGCCAAACTGCTTTTGAATACCCTCCAGTGCGCTGACGGCTCGCGAAGCGGTTCCGCTATAGTTGCCATGCAGCACTTCGACCGATTGCGCCAAGGGGCCAACGACCGCGATCTTCGCGATCTTCGAGCCGAAGGGAAGCACGCCATCGTTCTTGAGCAGGACAATCGATTCGCGCGCCATTTTCAACGCGAGTTCACGGTGCGCCTCGCTATCGATCTCCGAATCCGGAGTCTGCGCGTAGGGTACTTTGTCCGGTGGATCGAAAAGGCCCAAGCGGAAGCGCGCAGTGAAAAGACGCTTGAGCGCAACGTTCATGTCGGCTTCCGTGAGCAGGCCCTGCTTCACCGCGTCGAGAAACTTCACATAGTCGGAGTTGTCGCCAGTCTTGGTGAAGAAGTCGGCGCATTCGTTATCCATCCCGGTCTTCAATGAAGTTGCGGCCGCTTCCGCCATGCTCTTCGTGAAATGATGCCCATTGAAAATGTCAGCCACGGCGTCGCAGTCGGATACGACGTAGCCATTGAATTTCCACGCGCCCCGCAACTGATCCTGAAGCAGGAAAGTACTGGCGCATGCGGGCTGGCCGTTCACGCGGTTATACGCGCACATCACCGACCCGGCCTTCCCCTCGGTAACGGTAACGCGAAACGCTGGAAGGTAGGTGTCTTCCATGTCATGTTTCGATATCTGGATGTCGATGGAATGCCGCGATGGTTCCGGGCCGCTATGCACGGCAAAATGCTTGGGAGTTGAAATCACCCGGTAGTATTTCGGATCGTCGCCCTGCAGACCGGTGACGAATGCCACGCCCATTCGTCCGGTAAGGAATGGATCCTCGCCGTAAGTTTCCTGGCCGCGGCCNNTCGCGGAAAATGTTGATGTTCGGCGACCAGAAGTCCAGGCCCTCCATGATGTCTCGCCGGCCAGCGCGAACGGCCTGGTTGTGTTTGGCGCGGGCCTCGGTGCCGATCACGACGGCCATGTCATGGATCAAAGGCGCATCGAAAGTGGCCGCCAATCCTATGGGTTCGGGAAATACGGTGGCCGTTCCAGCGTTGGCGACTCCGTGCAAGGCCTCGCTCCACCAGTCGTATGCGGGAACCTGCAATCTTGGAATCGCGCGCGCCTGGTTTACCAGTTGGGACGCTTTTTCTTCCAGCGTCATCCGCGAGATCAAATCATCAACCCGTAGGTTAAGCGGTTGTGCGGGATCCAAATAGGGTGGAACTGCAGGAGATTGCTCATTCTGCGCAAGCGCAGTCCACATCAGGACGAATGGAATCAGGAGAAGGTGAATGAAAAGGAATCGAAGGTGATTCAACATGATTTATCGCTCCCTGGCTGCGATTTCCGTGCAATCCGAAGGCGGGAGGAGTATAACATCGGAAACGTACACGGAAAACAAACCGTGGCGACCCCAATGCTCCGCGGACACGGCAACGCGCAAGATGGTGAGCGAGGTTACGGCGAGGGCGGGCACTGGAGATGAAAAAGAAAAAAGAGAGACGCGGAATTCACCTGCTTGCCGAACTGGCAAACGTCTCGATTGGTACCGTAGACCGCGCCTTGCACGGGCGCGATGGCATCCGGGAATCAACCCGCCAGCGGATCCTCCAAATCGCGCGGCAAATCGGCTACACCCCAAACCTGGCAGCGCGCGCATTGTCCGTAGCCAAGGCAAGCGCGCGCATTGGCGTGTGCATGCCCCGCGAGATCCATTTTTTCTATGATCAGCTTTGGAGCGGCGTGCTCGACGAAGCGCGAAGTCTGGCACAGCTTGGTATCCAGTTTGAGTATCGCCCGGTGCGAACCCTTGGAGAAGACGACACCAAAGCGTTCAAGGATCTCCTCAGAACCGGGGTCAACGGAATCATTGTCGCCGCCGGAAACCCCAAGGGTCTATCGCCTTTAATCGATGACGCGGAGGAAGAGGGAATCCGCGTGGTGTGTGTTTCCACCGATGCCCCAGAGAGTCACCGCTCCAGCATCGTTTCGGTGGACCCGTGGTTGAACGGGTGTCTCGCGGGAGAGTTGATGGGCAAGTCGGTTCCGCCCAAGGCCAAGGTCGCGGTGGTTGCGGGTATGCTGACGGCCATGGACCATCGCAAGAAAACAGAAGGTTTTTCGGATGCGTTTCCACAGCACTGCCCGGGCGGGGAGATTATCGGCATCATCGAAGGACATGAGGACGAAGACGAGAGTTTTCAAAAGACGTTCGAACTTCTTGGTCGCGCGCCCTCGCTTGCCGGGTTGTACGTGAATACGGTCAATTGTCTTCCTGTGTGCCGTGCTCTTGGAGCGCGAGGTCTGGCTGGCAAGGTGAGGTTAATCGCGACCGACCTGTTCGCGGAAATGGCTCCTTACTTTCAGAAGGGAACGATTTCCGCGTCGATTTACCAGCAACCGTACCGTCAGGGCCAAATCGCGGTTCGACTGATGGCGGACCATCTGATGAGCAAGGCGTCCTTTCCACCGACGGTTCACCTCAGTCCCGGGGTTGTGATGTCATCGAACCTGCAACTCTTTCGGGAGATGAAACTCGCGCCGGTAACGTTAACTGACTCGGTTTTTCAAAGGCCCGCCCTGGCGCACGACTAGAAAGACGCGAACCGAAAGAACTGCTCTGTTCTCCCCTCCTGGCGTTTCAGGTACGGACATCCCAAATTCTGTTTGCCCCCGAGCCATGGGCATAAACTATGGTTTTCTGGATATAGAGCGCGACGCAAAAATGGTTTTCCGGATACGCAAATTTGGATTTAAAAATTCGCTGCGCACAATTCAAATTTTGCTTGACAAGCGCAGATGACAGGGTCTAAATAGTCTTTTCCGATTAGCGTGTACGTTAACAAACGTTAAGAATAACGATTTTGTGTCTTGATCAAATGCCGGTTTCAGAAGGGACGAATTATATGATGAGGATTTTTGGAAGCGCTGCCGGAGCCCGAGCACACCGGAACAGATTTTATTGCGCGGCTCTTTTTCTGTTTCTCTTTGCGACCGCTCTATACACGTTCGGTCAAGAAGCCACCATTGTAGGAACCATCACCGATCCCTCGGGAGCCGCGGTCCCGGGTGCGGCGGTTGTGATCACCGACCGCGAAACCGGCCAGGTGCACAACTTCACCACGGGCAGTGAAGGTGAATATGTGGCGCCGGACATTCATATCGGTCACTACACCGTGCGCGTGGAAGCGAAGGGATTCAAAGCGGTCGAGCGCAGGGACCTCCTGCTGCAGGTGGGCGACCGCGCTCGCATCGACTTCCAGATGCAGGTGGGCACGACACAAGAGACGGTAACCGTCGAAGCCACTGCCGTCGCTGTGCAATCGGATACCAGTGAAATCAGCCAGGTCATCACCGGCGACCAGTTGGCTCACCTCGGAACCAACGGACGAAGCATCTACACGTTTATCAACCTGACGCCCGGATCCAGCAGTCTTCAGGGCGACGGTCAAGCTCCGACGCCGGTGGGCGGCGACGCCAATGTGAGTTTTAATGGCAATCGTCCAGTGCACAACCTGTACGTGCTCGATGGCGGAGAAGATGCTGACCGCGGCGGCGGCGGAACCTTCGCCGTCATGCCCTCGGTGGAATCGCTCGCCGAATTCCGCACGCTGACGTCAAACTACGACGCGGAATATGGGCTGTCTTCGGCAGCCACCATGACGACAGTGATCAAGTCGGGATCGAAAGCCTATCACGCATCACTGTGGGAGTTTTTCCGCAACGACGATTTGGATGCTACCAACTTCTTCCTCACGAACAAACCCGAGCTGAGATACAACATCTTCGGCTTTAACGTCGGCGGGCCAATCGATTTTTGGAAGAAGGAACATAAGAGTTTCTTCTTCTATAATATGGAGTGGCGCAGGATCGTTAATGGGGGTTCGACTCACCAGCTGGTTCCGCTGGGCAGTGAGTACCCGGACGCTAGCGGCACGGGCACGGGCGCGGTATTCTCCGCTACCGGCAATCCCATCTACGTTCCGAGCACGGTTCCGCCTGCTGTTTTGTTTGCGAATTGCCCCGGCGGCGTGGCTCCCACCGGAATCGTTCCGGGTAATGCTTTCCCGGCGAACACCATTCCGGACTGCATGATCGCCGCGAACGCCACAGCGCTTCTGGGCGCGGGTATTTTCCCCAAGGACAATGACGCCGCCAATCCGGGTTATTTCACGGGTGGAAATAACTCTCCAACCAATGTGCGGGAAGAAATTGTCCGGGTCGATCACTCGTTCAACGACAAGTTCGCGATTTTCGGACACTGGGTCGATGAATCCATTCTGCAAACTTTCGGGACCACGATGTGGAGCGGCGACAACGTTCCCACCGTCGGCAACACGTTCGGCAATCCCTCGTACAGCGGCGTGATTCACCTGATCCACACCATTCGCCCGAATCTGCTCAACGAGGTTGCTTTTAACTACAACGGCAACCGCATCAACATCATTCCGCAAGGCACGCCTGCCCTGGCGGCGCCCAGCGGTTTCACCTTTAACCGGGTGTTTACGGGGCCCAACCTCGACAGCCGCATTCCGACGATCAATCTGAGTAACGAGACGGGCGCGCAGTATAGTTCCAACTGGACGCCGTGGATCAACAAGTACGACGATTACCAGCTCCGCGACGACATTTCCTGGACCAGGGGAGCTCACCAGTTAAAGATGGGCGCCAGTTGGGCGCTGTACAAGAAGAGCCAGGACGTATTCGCGAGCACTCAGGGCAATTTCAAATTCGACGGTTCGTTTACCAGCAACGCGGGCGCGGCACACACCGGCGTTGACTTCGCCGACTACCTGTTGGGACTTACCCAGCAGTATCAGGAGGACGGTGTTCACGACAGCGGCCAGTGGAACAACGTTTCCTGGGGCGCCTACATTCAGGACAACTGGCGCGTAAACAAGAAACTCACTCTGAATCTTGGCTTGCGTTGGGATGGAGTCCCGCATACTTACGAAGCGAACCACCGGATGTCGAATTTCTACCCCAACCTCTACGATCAGAGCGCGCTGCCGATTTTCAATCCGGATGGCACCATCAGCAGCACCAGTCCCGGGCTGGGCACCAGCTCCAATCCGATCCTGGCTGGCTATCAGTTCTATGTTAACGGGATAGGCATTGACGGACTGAATGGGATCCCGAAGGGTCTGGTGAACAACCACTGGGCGGCTTTCGGTCCCCGTCTTGGATTTGCCTACGATCTCACTGGCCAGGGCAAGACCGTGATCCGCGGCGGCTATGGCACCATGTACGAACGCATTCAGGGCAATGACATGTACAACGCCGGCACGAACATCCCGTTCAGTGCGAGCGTCACTCTCAACAGCGTTCTTCTGGCGAATCCGAATATCAGCGCAGTCACCGGCGCGCAAGTACCGCCGGCGCCAATCGTCGTTTCCAGCATTACCGGCGTGAGCAGCGGCAGTTACAAGCTGCCGGTAAGTTCCCAGTACAGCTTTAGCGTGGAGCAGGCATTGGGAGCGAAAGCCGTATTGTCGGTGGCATACGTTGGCAACACGAACCGGCACCAGAACGACTATCGCGAGATCAATCTGCCGGACGCCGGGCTGTTACCCTGTCTCACTGACTCCACTACCTGCACAGGTGCGCAGCCCTCTTACAACCAGGTGGTTCCGTATCTGGGCTACCACTCCATCAAACTGGCTTTCGACGAAGGGAACTCGCATTACAATTCACTCCAGACTTCGCTGCGTGGACACGTGGCGCGAGACTTGGAGCTTCAGGTCGGCTACACGCTGTCGAAGGCGATGGACCCGACGACCGGCGGGGGCAACGGCTTTGACCTTGACCCAGTCTCGAATCCGTATGCCGGGTGGAAGTACGATATGGGGCCGTCGGTGTTCGATCGCAGGCACGTAGCGTTTGTCAGCTACATCTACGATATCCCGCTTTTCCGGACCAGTTCGAACGGGTTCGCAAAATCGGCACTCGGAGGATGGCAGCTGTCTGGAGTGGTTACGTTGATGTCGGGCGCGCCGCTCAACATCACCGATAGCAACCCCACGGTAGCCAGTATTGTTCCCAACACGTCGGTGCGTCCCGACCTCACAGGAAGCATCTCCTATCCCCACAAGGTTGGAGAATGGTTCGATCCGTCGGCCTTCACGGACCCGGCACCTGGAACGTGGGGCAATCTGGGGCACGATGCACTGCGCGGTCCCGGTCGCGACAACTGGAACATGACGCTGTTCAAGAACTTCACCTTCAGCGAGCGCGCCCGCCTGGAATTCCGGGCTGACGCATTCAACGTGTGGAACCACACGCAATTCATAGGAAATGTCCAGCAAGGTGGTATTGTCACCAACTTAGGAGCCAGCAACTTCGGTCAGGTCACAGCGGCTTACGATCCGCGCATTCTGCAACTCGGCTTGAAGATGGTCTTCTAGTTTGCCTCATGAGGCGAGCTTGCCCCGCTCCCAGAGAAACAGCTGGGAGCGGGGCAACATTTGCCGCATATCGAAATCATGCGCCGGCCCGCTCCATCGCGCCCCGTCATGAAGAGTGGCGAAGTACCGGAGCAGGGATCGGTTGCTTCTTTGGGCATGGATCGTTCCCCGGGTCTTCCTCCGCGAATCTGCCTCCGCGCACAGCGACTTAACATGAAGGACTGGAAGCTACAACTACTGGCTGTTGCGGTGGTGCTGTCGAGCTCTGCGAGCGGCCAAGTGTCCAGCCCGTCGCAGGCGATGGCCCTTGAACAGCAGGGGAAACTGGCTGAGGCGGCCCAGGTCTGGCGGGCCGTGACCGAGCGAAATCCGAAAGATGCCGCTGCCTTCGCGAGCCTGGGCGTGGTGCTTTCCAGGGAGCAGAAATACGATGAAGCGGCTTCCGCCTACAAAAAGGCGATTGCCTTGAATTCGAAGCTGCCCGGAGTGCAGCTGAATCTGGGCTTGGCGGAGTTCAAGCAGGGGCGCCTCGACGCGGCCATCCCTCCCCTGATGGCCGCGTCGAAAGAGGAACCAAAGAACATGCAGGCACAGACGCTGCTGGGTCTGAGCTGCTATGGCACCAAACGATTCGCGGAAGCTGTCGAGCACCTCAAGATTGCGGCGAAATCCGATCCGGGCAATACGGAACTTCATCAAGTCCTGTCGCAAAGCTGCCTGTGGGCCAAGCAGTATCCCTGTGCGCTGGAAGAATTCCGCCAGATTTTGAAGCAGGATCCGGATTCGGCCTCCGCCCACGTGCTCACTGGCGAAGCGCTGGATGGATTGGGAAAGACGCCGGAAGCTATCGCCGAGTTTCAGGTTGCCGCCAAGGTTGCTCCGCGCGAACCCAACATTCATTTCGGACTGGGCTACCTCTACTGGAAGTCGCACGAGTACGACGAGGCCAAGCGTGAGTTTGAGAACGAGTTGTCGGTCGATCCCGGCCACGCGCAGGCGCTGACCTATCTGGGCGATATCGAGATGAAGCGGGATCATCGGGAGGCGGCTCTGGCGCTGCTGGGCAAGGCCACCACGCTGAAAGACGACATTCGTATTGCCTATCTGGATATGGGGACCATCCTGGCCGAGCAAAAGCGGTACGACGAGGCCGTGGCTGCGCTGCAGCGGGCCGTGAAATTGAATCCCGCTCAGCCCGACGCCCATTACCGGTTGGCGCATGTCTACCAGGATATGGGGAAAGCAGCGGAGTCACAGAAGGAGTTTGCCCAGGTTCGCGAACTGCACGAGAAGGCTGATGAGCCGCTGGCGTCGAAAATGTCGGCGGCGCCGCCTCCCTTGCCTCAATAGAAGCCGGGGAGTGGTGGGAATCGTCATGAAGGAGAGCGGGTGAAGCGAAGAACGGCCGGTATCGGGCCTTGCTTGATCGTCTTCTTGTTGCTTGGTGTGCCTGCGCTCGGCGCTTCCGATCTGCGGTTGAACGAACAGGATTATTTTGAGGCTCATGGACTGAGCGTCCTGTTGTATCACAACGCCTATCACGATGTTTTCGGCGATCAGAAGATGGGCGGGCTGGAAATCATCCTGCATGAGCAGAGGATCGCTACAAATGGCGATGTGCGCTTGTCTCCTACGCCTGCGCAGTGGGATCCGATTCCCCATTTCAAGGAACGCAAGCGGGGAGCATCGGAAAACGAGTTGGCTGCTTTCTGCACTTATACTGGCCGCGGTTTGAGCTACCGTGTCGTAGTGCAGCCCGAAGCAGATGGATTCCGCCTGTCCCTGCACCTTGAGCAGCCGCTGCCGGCCGCACTCGCCGGTAAAGCCGGATTCAACCTCGAGTTCCTGCCGACGGCCTACTTTGGAAAATCCTTCATCCTTGACGAAGCGTCTGGCGTCTTCCCGCGCCACCCCGACGGTCCCATGCAGAAACAGGCAGATGGGAGCATACAACCGCTGCCCCTGGCGACGGGGCACCGGATCGTGCTTTCCCCTGAGGATCCGCTCACCCGCGTGACGATCACCTCTGACGATGGCCCCCTGATGCTATTCGACGGCCGCAATCAGGCGCAGAACGGATGGTTTGTGATTCGCAGCCTGATTCCTTCGGGCCGCACCGACAACGCAGTGGTCTGGCACATTCATCCGAATATCGTCCCGGGATGGACGCGTCCGCCGGTGGTGGCTTACAACCAGGTCGGCTACACGCCGGAGCGGATGAAAGTTGCCGTTCTGGAATTCGATCCTTTGTACAACGCGCCCCAGACGGCGCGCGTGCTCCGCATAACGCCTGACGGAGATTACAAGGAAGTTTTCCGCCATGAAATCGCGCCGTGGGGCAAATGGATGCGGTATCAGTACGCCCGCTTCGACTTTTCGACGGTGCGCGAGCCCGGCCTTTACGCGATCGAATATGCAGGTCATGTCAACGGGCCTTTCCGAATCGCGGCGAACGCTTATGAAGGGATCTGGCAGCCTTCGCTCGATACTTACTTGCCGGAACAGATGGACCATGTCAAAGTCCGCGAGGGTTATCGGATCTGGCATGGCGCGTCGCATCTTGACGATGCCCGGCAGGCGCCGGTGAACTACACCCACTTTGACGGATATGCCCAGGGCCCTTCCACGGACTCGCCTTTTGCGCCGGGGGAACACATCCCGGGCCTGAACGTCGGCGGCTGGTACGACGCCGGAGACTTCGACATTCGGACGCAAACCCAGGCCAGCGTAATCACCGATCTCACGCTGGCCTGGGAATCCTTCGGAATCAATGCGGATGAGACAACGGTGGATGAAAAGTCCCGGTATGTGCAACTCCGCAAGCCGGACGGCGTTCCAGACGCCATACAACAGATCGAACACGGGGTGTTGCAGTTGCTGGCGCAGTACAAGGTCATCGGCCATGCGATTCCCGGCATCGTCGAACCCACGCTTGAGGAGTACACGCACCTGGGAGATGCGGCCTCCAAGACCGATGGCCGAATCTATGCGCCGTACCTGGGTCGTCTGGAGACGGACGGCGAATACTCCGGCATGCCGGACGACCGGTGGGCGTTCACAACCCATACCACGCCGTTGAACTATGCAGCCATCTCGTCGTTGGCCGCGGCGAGCCGGGTACTTCGTGGTTTTGACGACAAGATGGCCAACCAGTCCCTGCAAACGGCGATCCGTGTATGGGACGAGGAGCATAAGCAGCCCCCCGCATTGTTCAAATCCTTCAACACAACCGGAGGCGAACTGAGTGAGGAGGAGACCAAGGCTGCGGTGGAACTTCTGGTCGCAACCCACGGCGGAGATGCTTACGGGAGACGTCTGCAAGAACTTCTGCCCGTGATCGAGGAGCGATTCGGCGAGCTGGGGTGGATCGCGGTGCGCGCCATACCGTTCATGGATTCGCAGTTCAAAAGCAGCCTTGGCGTTGCACTTCGGTCCTACAAAGTCGAACTCGACCGGGACTTGTCCAGGAATCCTTACGGAGTGCCAATCGTTACCGGGACGTGGGGCGGCTCCGGTGCGGTGGCTGGGTTCGCCGCGCACATGTATTTTCTCCACCAGGCGTTCCCCGACATCGTTGGACCCGAGTACACGCTCCGCGGTCTCGATTACGTGCTGGGTACGCATCCGGTGTCCAACGTTTCCTACGTGTCCTCGGTAGGAACACAGTCCAAGCTCATCGCTTATGGCAACAACCGGGCGGACTATTCGTTCATTCCGGGCGGCATGATCCCTGGCGTGGTGATCGTGCAGCCGGACTACCCGGAGCTCAAGGCCGATTGGCCGTTTCTTTGGTTCGAAAACGAGTATGTGGTTGACACGGTGACGACATTCATTCTGGCGGCGAGCGCGGCCAATGCGCTGGCGAGATGAAGTTGATTGAGACTAAGACGATCGAAGGGAGAACTATGAACTTATATCTACACTCACTCCGCACAAATCCACTTGCGCTCGGCATCGCGATCCTCAGTCTTGCGCTCCTGCCGGCTTCGGCGCAGGCCGGGGCGGAACACAAGAAAGCACCCGCGCCCTGGATGAATAGCAGTCTTTCTCCCGACGAGAGGGCGGCGCTGGTGGTGAAGGAGCTGACGCTCGAGGAAAAGATCTCCCTTTTGCACGGGACTGGCATGAAGGGCCTGAGCCCGATGAGCCCGCTGGCCGCGAAATCCAATGGCGGTGCCGGATATGTTGTCGGAATTCCGCGGCTGGGGATTCCTGCCATCCAGATGTCCGACGCGGCTTACGGCGTGAGGCAGAGCGGGGAGAATGGCCGTTATTCCACTGCCTTGCCCGACGATCTTGCGGGGGCGGCGAGTTGGGACCTGGATGCGGCGTATGAGTATGGCGCGCTGATTGGGCGCGAGCTGCGAGCTCAGGGCTACAACATGTCTTTGGGCGGGGGAATGAATCTGGCGCGTGAGCCGCGCAACGGACGCACCTTCGAATACATGGGCGAAGATCCGATTCTGGCGGGGAAGATGGTTGGGCGAGTGATGAGCGGCGAGCAGGCTCAGCATGTCATGGGCGACATAAAGCACTATGCGCTCAACGATCAGGAGAGCGGGCGGAACGCGGTCAACGTGAACATTGACAAGAGGTCGATGAGAGAAAGCGACCTGCTGGCCTTCGAAATTGGCGTGCGGGAGTCGAACGTTGCCGCGGTGATGTGTTCCTACAACCGCGTGCAGGGTGATTTTGCCTGTGAAAACAAGTACCTGTTGACCGATGTGTTGAAGAAGGACTGGAACTTCAAGGGCTTTGTTGTGTCGGACTGGCAGGGAACGCACAGTACAGCGAAGGCGTCCGCCGCGGGATTGGATCACGAGGAACCCGGCGAGATTTTTTATGGCGACACCATGGAGAAGGCAGTGGAGTCCGGCAAGATACCAATGGCCGAAGTGGACGATCATGTTCACCGGATCCTGCGATCCATGTTTGCGACTGGGGTTATCGATGATCCTGCGGAGAAGAGTGTTGTGGATGTCGAAGGCGGATTCGAGGTGGCGCAGAGAATTGAGGAGCAGAGCATTGTGTTGCTCAAGAACGACCGCGCGCAACTCCCGCTCGATAGTTCCAGGGTCTCCAGCATTGCGGTAATCGGAGCGCACTCCGACGTTGGCATGATCTCAGGGGGAGGCTCGGCCCAGGTTGATCCCCCGGGCGGGAACGCGATCATGCCGCCGGGGAAAGGCAGAACGGAATGGCAGGCCCACATCTGGTTTCCGACGTCGCCGCTGAAAGCCATCAGAGCCAAGGCGCCGCGGGCGAACGTGCAGTACGACCCGGGTACGGATCCCGCCTCAGCAGCCGCTCTGGCAAAGACGGCGGACGTGGCGATCGTGTTCGCTTACCAATGGGAGAGCGAAGGGATGGATCTGGAAAGCCTCGCGCTGCCCGAGCGTCAGGATGACTTGATCGCCAAGGTGGCGGCGGCAAATCCGCATACCATCGTCGTGCTCGAGACCGGCAGCCCCGTAACCATGCCCTGGTCCGATCAGGTGAGCGGCATTCTGGAAGCGTGGTATGGCGGCAGCCGGGGCGCCGAGGCGGTAGCGCGCGTGATTTTCGGCGAGGTGAACCCGAGCGCAAAGCTACCGATTACTTTCCCGAAGAGTGAGGCGGATCTTCCGCATCTCAGCATCGTTAAGCCTCCGGTGGCGTCAACTACGAAAGATGGCGATCCCGATGCCTGGAAAACAATCGCGCGCGGCCTGCCCGCATTCCAGACGGCGTATGACGAGGGGCTGAAAGTGGGATATAAGTGGTACGACGCGGAGCGGAAACAGGTTTTATTTCCTTTCGGCTACGGTCTTTCTTACACTACGTACGGGTATTCCGATCTCAAAGTGACAGCTGGAAAGAACGTCCGCCTGAGTTTCAAGGTGACGAACACGGGCAGCCGGGCCGGAGCCGAGGT
>PMBA01000407.1 GCA_003152795.1 Acidobacteriaceae bacterium
TGGACTTCATCGACAAGGATTCGCCGACGGCCATTGATGAATGTCGCGACCTGGCCGAGGCTCTGGTAATTCGTACCGGACAAGAAAAGGACCCGCATTGGGTTGATTCCGCCGAGTCGTGGATTTCGGCTTTGATCGCGCTGGTTGTCCACTACGGCGAGCCCAACGACCGGTCGCTGCAAACCGTGCGGACGCTGCTGTCGAGTCCCGACAAACTCGAAATGGCCATCAAGCTGATGTGCGCCTCGGACGCCTGGGACGGAATGCTGGCCCCCATGGGAAACCAACTCACCCATTTCAAGGATAAGGAGCTTGGCTCGACGCTGACCACGACGACTCGCTTCCTGCGGTTCCTCGATACCCTGGCCGTCTGCGACAGCACCAAGACGAGCAGCTTCGATCCGGCGGATTTGCGCAAGGGCAAGATGACGGTCTACCTGATCCTTCCGCCGGAACACCAGCGGGCACAATCGCCATTGCTGCGGATGTGGATAGGCTCGCTGCTCCGGGCGGTAGTACGGGGAGGATTGCAGGAAAGGAACAAGGTGCATTTCGTGCTGGACGAAGCGGCGAGCCTCGGCCACATGGAGGCGCTCGACGACGCGGTGGATAAGTACCGGGGATACGGAGTCCGGCTCCAGTTTTATTTCCAGTCGGTTTCGCAACTCAGGAAGTCTTTCCCGGATGGGCAAGACCAGACGTTGCTCAGCAATGTCAGCCAGGTGTTTTTTGGCATCAATGATATGCCGACAGCGGAGTACGTAAGCAACCGGCTGGGAGAAGAAACCATCGTCGTCCGCAGCGGCGGGACGAGCACCGGGAAATCATGGCAAAGCTCGAATAANNAATGCGAGCGACAACTGGGCGCAGCAGGGCCGGAAACTGCTAAAGCCCGAAGAAATCCTGGCGTTATCGGATCGGATCGTCATCACGTTTACACCGGGAGTGCTGCCCATTTGGACGACGCGCATCCGCTACTTTGAAGAACGCAATCTGGCGCGGCAACCGGGGCGATGGGAGCGGTTCAAGGCAATGGCGAATGTCGTTGCCGGGTCGTTGATATTGCTGCTGATCACGGTGGGATTCCTCGTCATGGTGTGTACGGGAAACCTGCGTTGACCGCCCGCCGCGCAGCAATGGCGGCCCACGATAAGCAACGAATTCATCATCCGAGAAAGGCAGGTGAGTCATGGCAAAGCGAGACTTTTTGGAGGTCATGGAGGAAGTGATGAAAACAATCGCTCCCGGAATGGAAAACTTCGGGCCGGAGGTCAAGGCGGAACTGTCACGGCTCGGCACGCAAGGGGCGATGGAGATGGCGCAGACGCTCTTCAACGGAGCCGCCTTCACTCCTTACGGGCCTGGCCAGTACACGCCCGAGCCCGAGCTGGATATGGGCGACCGGCAACACGAGGTCCAGAAAATGGACCCGCAGCAGGAACGGGAGCAAGGTGGCAGGGAGATGTAACGCCGGAAGCAACAGAAGCGGTCACTGTTAACCGTGGTCGATGTTAACCCAACGAGTTCCATTCTTCAATTTTAAGAAAGGTAGGTGTGTCATGTTATTTGCATACTCAACGAATGACTTTGTGGGCTATACGATACTTTTTCTCGCCGTTCTGATGATCTGCGCGAAGAAGGTCGCCACCGACAATCCCGAGGTCAAGGATGCCGCGAAGAAGGCAGCGGCAGCCAAAGCGTGTCGGTTGATCGAGCGCTTTTTCAAGTAAACGACGCTGGGCAGGGATCGCCTTCCCCGCCCCNNGGCAACCCGGAAGCCGTCAAGGCGGTTACCGAGCATGTGTTGCTTCCGATGCTTGGGCGAAAGCCCGAGCAAAAGCCCACGGCGTAATGGAATCGTAACGTATCGAACGGTCAAAGTGGCAATGTCTGACCGGCGGGAGCCGGTCGCAGCAAGAAGGAGCAGTGACATGAGTAAAGACAGTTTCGATGAGAAATCTGCCGGCAATCGTAAACGAACCCTGGAACAATGGTTAGACCATCTGAATTACGATTTTGGCGGGTGGAGGGGAATCGGTTTTGGAATCGGGTTGCTGCTATGCGGGGTTCTTCTTTATCGGATCCCATTTGGACTTGTGCCTGGAACAATCGTGCTGTGGATAACCGCCATCCTCGCCGTTGTCGACTGGTTCAGAGGGAAATGAGGCGATTGTTTCACGGGTGTCACCACGGAAAGAGGAATAGCAGGATACGGCCATGACGCTCGAAGAACGCCTTGAAAAGATTGAGGCCATGCTCGTCGTACTGGTCGAGCGGCAGCAGGTGCGGGAGTGGTACTCCGTCGAGGAGTTCGCCCGGACCGTGGGCCGCTCTGAGTTCACCTGCCGCGAGTGGTGCCGATCCGGTCGCATCAAGGCGGAGAAGAAGCACAGCGGTCGTGGTGCCCACACCTCGTGGGTCATCTCCCATGAAGAATTGCAACGCTACCAGCGAGAGGGGTTGCTGCGCGGTCGCTGAGCAGCAACCCCTCTTGTGCGATTTGTTCTTCCCGCGTGGCGGGGCACGGTGGACCGTGCGCGCCAGTCACGAAGCGATTTCCTTGGCGTTAATGGATTCCAGTCATGGCCCGAAGCAATCGAAAGAAAGATTGCGAAGTCACGGAAGGTGCTCGCCCGAGCATCGTTCCGGCCGGGACCCCCGACTGGATCACCGCTGAACTCATCGAGCAGACGATCCGCGTCTGGCAACCGTACTACCCGGCTATGCTGACACCCGAGGAAGTCGTTACAATGATCCAGGCGGTGGGTCGGTTGTATCAGGCTTTATCTTCGGGGTCGTCGCCATGAAACAATTCGTCGCGTTGGCACGGGTGAGCAGTCGGGAACAGGAACGCGAAGGCTTTTCGCTGGAAGTGCAGGAAGACGCGCTCAAGCGTTACGCCACGCAAGCGGGTGGCGAGATCGCCAAGCTCTTCCGCATCGCGGAGACGGCCAGCAAGGGCGATGAACGCAAGACGTTCCGCGAGCTGGTGGCCTACGCCAAGAAGAATGCGGCCTTCCTCGATGGCCTGCTCTTCTACAAGGTGGACCGGGCTGCCCGCAATCTCTTCGATTACGTCGAACTCGAACGGCTGGAGTCGGAATACGACCTGCCGTTTATTTCTGTTTCGCAACCGACCGAGAATACGCCCGCCGGCCGCATGATGCGGCGGACGCTCGCCAACATGGCCAGCTTCTACACCGAGCAGCAATCGGTCGATGTCCGCGAGGGGCTGTCGCGTCGCGTGCAAGAGGGCTGGTTCGTCTCTCGCGGTCCCTACGGCTACCGCAACGTCCGCAAGGAGGGTCGCGGCTTGATCGAGATTGACCCGCAGGCCGCAGCGAACGTCCAACGCATTTTCCACCTCTACGCCTACGAAAACCTGACGCTTGACGGCCTGGTCGAGCGGATCAACGCCGAAGGCTTGATCTTTCGGCCGTCGCAGCCGAAGTTCCCGCGAAGCACGGTCCACGCGATCCTCAACGATCGGGCGTACATTGGCGAAATCCTCCACAAAGGTGAGTGGTATCCCGGCAAGCATGAGCCGCTGATCGACCGGGCGACCTGGGACCGCGTGCAGGCCCTGCTCGGCGGGCACGTCTACCAGTCGCACGCCCTGACCTACGCGGGTGACTTGATCCAGTGTGGCCATTGCGGGCATCCCATCACTGGCGAGCAGAAGACCAAGAAGACGAAGTC
>PMBA01000341.1 GCA_003152795.1 Acidobacteriaceae bacterium
CGGATGTGTGTAGCGCACCTGCTGGAAGGCAGTCCGATACCGTAGTAGGGAAGGGCCCCCGCGATCCAACGCACTTTCGCTATGTTACGCTACTGCGCCCCCTTTACATGCAGCATTGGCCGATCGAAAAGTGGATAACTCCTGGATCACGGGCAAGCCAGAAGTAATCCAAGGNNATCCTCTCGCCCCTGGGCGCGGGCGGAATGGGCGAGGTGTATCGCGCCACAGATTCGAAACTGGGGCGAGATGTCGCGCTGAAAGTGATTCTGCAGGAATTTGCTCAGGACACGCAGCTGATGGCCCGCTTCCAGCGTGAGGCACAAGTTCTCGCATCGCTCAACCACACCAACATCGCTTCCATCTACGGCCTCGAAGACAGTGGGGGCGTACGTGCGCTGGTGATGGAACTGGTGGAAGGGCCGACGCTCGCCGACCGCATTAGGCAAGGCGCGATCCCGCCGGAAGAAGCGCTGCCCATCGCAAAGCAAATTGCGGAAGCGCTCGAATACGCGCACGAGCGCGGCATTGTTCACCGCGACCTGAAGCCAGCCAACATCAAAGTCACGCATGATGGCAAGGTCAAGGTGCTCGACTTCGGGCTGGCCAAGGCCCTGCAGGGGGACGCTGCGCCGAGGAATATTTCCAATTCTCCTACCCTGACCTTAGATGCTACAAAGGCCGGGATCATTCTCGGCACTGCGGCCTACATGTCGCCCGAGCAGGCCAAGGGCAAGGCTGTGGACCGCCGCGCGGATATCTGGTCGTTTGGCGTGGTGCTGTTCGAGATGCTCTCGGGCTGTCAGATGTTTGTCGGTGAAACTGCGACCGACATCATGGCAGCCGTGGTCCGCGCCGAGCCAGACTGGAACGCGCTTCCGAAGAACGTGCCCCGGCGCGTCCGTGAGCTGCTGCAGCGCTGCCTTGTGAAGGATGAGAAACGGCGTCTGCGCGACATTGGCGAAGCGCGGCTCGCGCTCGATGATGCCATGTTGGACGATGCAACGCATGCGGCGCCGGAAGCCGTTTCCATAGCCCCGCCGACCTCGCTCTGGCGTGCACTGCCGTGGGCCATAGCTGTAGTTGCAATCGCTGTTGCGGCATGGACGTTTGCGCATCGTCATGGCTCCGACGCGGCTTCGCGCGAGGTGGTGCATCTCGATATTGTCTATCCGCCAAATGTCGAACCCATTTCCGGGTTGCAGGGAGGACCCTCGATTTCGCCAGACGGCCAGAGTGTGGCGATGATCGGTACTCGTGAGGGCGTGCGGCGGTTGTACATTCGACGACTCGACCGTCCGGAGGCTGACGAAATCAGCAACACGACGAGCGCAAGCGCCGCCTCGTTCTCCCCCGATAGCAAGAGCGTCGTATTTACCCAGGCCAGCGGGTTAGTCACTCGAATGTCGCTGGCCGACCACCAGCGAGCGGTCCTGGTGCAGGGCGCCGATATTGAAGCCAGGGTGGCCTGGGTCTCAACGGACATTGTCTACTCCCGCGGAGGAGCGTTATGGATTGTGCCGGCTCAGGGTGGCGCGACCCGACAGTTAACGGTGCTCGATACCGCTCGGCGCGAAGTATCGCACACCGATCCGGTGGGGTTGCCGGGAGGGCGCGTCGTGCTGTTTTCGAGTTTAACCACCGACACCGGCGCCGAACGAATCGAAGCGGTGTCCGTTGACGGCCAGAAGAGGACGGTCGTAATTGAGCACGCAAGAGCTCCCGTGTGGTCGCCCACAGGTCATCTGCTGTTTGGACGTGACGGCGCGGTGTGGGCGGTGCCTTTCGACGAGAACAGCGCGACGACAAGGGGCGCCACCGTGCCCGTGATGCCGGCCGGCACAGTATGCTCGGTGGGCTCGGGGAGTCTGGGATTCCAGTTGTCATCCACCGGGGCTTTGGTCTTCGTACCAGCGGACTTCGATTCCAAGCGTGTGGTGTCCGTTGGCCGTGACGGGTCGGAACTGGCCCTGAGCCTGCCGCCGAATCGCTATGGGATGCCACGGATTTCGCCGGATGGACGCCGACTTCTGGTGGAAAGCCAAGGGATGGAAAGCCAAGGGAGCGTCCTTGAAACGCTCGACCTGTTGCGCGGGACACATGCCAGGCTCACGGCGGCGGAGATGGGGACAGCATACCCCAGTTGGACGGCCGATGGCGAAGGCGTCGTGTTTCGGCGCTTCCGCGTGCCATTCTGGGCGGCCGCTGACGGTAGCGGCAAGGGGAGGCCGGTGCCGGCGGGACTGATCAACGACTATCCGTCGTCACCGGGGCCCGATCCCGATTCCTTTCTGGATGTTCGTATTCAACCGGAAACGTCGGGAGATATTTTCCTGATGTCGATCAGCGGCAAATTCAAGCCCAAAGCCCTTTTGATGACGCCGACGTACGAGGGGGCACCAGAATTGTCGCCAGACGGGCACTGGATGCTCTATCAATCGAACGAGTCAGGGCGAGCGGAGATCTACGTACGGCGGTATCCCGCGATGGATCGGCAGTGGCAGGTTTCGGAAGGCGGTGCGGTGCAGCCGCGGTGGAGCAGTACGGGGCGAGAAATCTATTATCGTGGAGGTTTGCACCTGATGGCGGTGGCCGTCGACTCGTCTGGTGCCGAACCTACATTTGGGAAACCCACCCCCTTGTTCGCGGACGAGTATGACTTCGGGCAGGGGGCCTCGATCCCGAACTACGACGTGACCCACGACGGGCGGTTCATTATGTTGCGCCGCGGTTCGCAAGGAAGCAGTCTGCGCCTGGTTATTCACTGGGCCGAGGAGCTGAAACAGATTCTCGCAACAGGCGACGTTCGTTAGCCTGTTACCTATGTTGGCCAGTCGATAGCACTGCTGCCGTTTAGCATGGATTCTTCCCGGATGACGGGCAAGCCGGAAGTAATCCCAAGGGAAGAGTTGCCGACCAACCGTCCGCAATCGTCGCGTCCTGTGGCAAGGTGCTGCGCAGGCTATAATTACGCGCATTGTGGTCCTCACCTCTGGCACGAAACTCGGCCCCTATGAAATCCAGTCGCCGTTAGGGTCTGGAGGGATGGGTGAGGTATACCGTGCAATCCAGAGCAGCCTCGGTCGTCAGGTCGCCATCAAAGTTCTGCCCGCGGACAAAGTCGCCGACCCCGAACGTAAGCAGCGCTTCGTGCAGGAAGCGAAGTCGGCTTCGTCGCTGAACCACCCCAACATCATCACCATTTACGACATCGGCCAGGTCGAGGGTGTTGACTTTATTTCGATGGAGTTTGTCTCCGGTAAGACGCTTGACCGCCTGATTCCCCGGAGCGGGATACGGCTGAATGATGCTCTGAAGTACGCCGTCCAGATTGCCGATGCACTCGCTCGGGCGCACGCCGCCGGCATCGTCCATCGGGATCTCAAGCCCGGAAACATCATGGTGAACGAGCACGGGTTGGTGAAAGTTCTCGACTTCGGCCTGGCAAAGCTCACCGAAGCCGCTCCTGCTGGCGACGACGAGTCCACGCGCACCCTGCGGCCCACGACCGAGGAGGGCAAGATCGTCGGCACCGTTGCCTACATGTCTCCCGAGCAGGCGGAGGGCAAGAAGGTCGATGCCCGTTCCGACATCTTCAGCTTCGGATCGGTGTTGTACGAGATGGTCACTGGAAAACAAGCATTCCACGCTGACACCAAAGCCTCGACCCTGGCGGCTATTCTGAAGGACAATCCGCAGCCGGCAAGTCAACTCGTCGATGGCCTTCCCAGAGAGGTTGAGAAGTTGATCTCCCGCTGTCTGCGCAAGGAGGTCAATCAGCGCTTCCAGCACATGGACGACGTCAAGATCGTGCTGGAGGAACTGAAAGAGGAGTCCGAGTCCGGTGTTTTGGGAGCCGCGGCTGTGGCAAAGACGAAGCCTCGTCGTCGCCTCACCTGGGCCCTAAGCGTAGCGGCAGCACTGGTTATAGCAACCGTTGGAGTGTGGCTGGTTCGATCGAAGAAAGAAATGCCGGAGGTGCCGTTGGTGGCAGTTCCGCTGACCAGCTACGCAGGCGATGAGGAATCGCCGACGCTTTCGCCGGATGGTACGCAAGTCGCGTTTTCCTGGAACGGGGAAAAACAGGATAAGTTCGATATCTACGTCAAACAAATCGGCGTAGAGCCGCCTTTCCGATTGACCAGCGATGTGGCGATGAACTACAGCCCTGCCTGGTCGCCGGATGGAGGCTTCATCGCTTTCTTGCGGGAGTTGTCACACGACCAGACCGATATCGTGATCGTACCCCAGCGAGGAGGACCGGAGCGAATTCTGAGCGAGATCAAGGGATCAATGCGGCAGGCTTTGATCTACGGCCCGTACTTGTCCTGGACTCCGGATTCGAAGTGGATTGTTTGCCCAACGCCGAAAAGCGGCGAGCGTGTCTGGGCCTTGCATTTATTCTCGACAGAAACAGGAGAGCAGATCGAGTTGACCAACCCGCCAAGTAGCGAAGTCGGCGATGTGACGCCGGCAGTCTCTCCAGACGGCCGGACCTTGATCTTCTCGCGGGTTTCACCCGATTTCTACAATTTGAGTCTGTGGGTGTTGCATCTTGGAGCGGGCTACAAGCCGTCGGGCAGGGAGGAAAAGATCGAGTCGCCCGGTATGACAAACTTCGGCGCGGCTTGGTTGCCCAATGGCCGTGAGTTCGTATTTACCTCCGGGACCGGAACCAACTTCGGGCTCTGGCGGCTTGCGGTATCCAAGGGCGCAGTTCCCAGGAGGCTCGATCTTGGAATCGCTGCCGCCTGGCCGACGATTTCGCGGCTCGGAAATCGTCTGGCCGTTGAAGTGTTTCAGTATGACCTGAATATCTGGCGCGTCGACTTGAAGGGGCCCGGTAAAGAGCCCAGCCAGCCGATCGGTTTCATTTCTTCCACGCAGATCGAACAATACCCAGCTTATTCTCCGGACGGACGGCGGATCGCCTTTATGTCACAGCGATCAGGAACGGACGAAATCTGGATCTGCGACAGCGACGGATCCAGGGCGGTGCAACTGACCTCGTTTGGCGGGGCTGCGATCTACGGCCCGAGTTGGTCTCCGGACAGCCAGAACATCGCTCTTACGGTTGCACAGAAAGGAATGAAAGAGGACATCTATGTCGTCAGTGTGAATGGGGGCGTTCCCCGGCGCATGACGACAGATCCCGCGGAGGACAAGTGGCCATATTGGTCGCATGATGGAAAGTGGATTTACTTTGCCTCAACCCGTACCGGCCGGGAGGAAATTTGGAAGATGCCCGCCAGCGGTGGGGAGGCGGTTCAGATCACGCGGAATTCCGGCGACTCCCCGCAAGAGTCACCCGACGGCAAATTTCTCTATTACATGAAGGGATGGCCGGAAGCCGTGACTGTCTGGAGAGCCCAGGTCGATGGCAGTCAAGAAACCAGGGTTCTCGATTCCGTGCATAGCGAAGGCCAATGGACTGTGGGTAAAGAGGGGATTTACTTCTTTAGAACTCCCGACAAAATGGGGCACAGCGACATCTGCTTCTACGAATTCGCTAGCGGCCAGATCAGGAAAGTCCTGACAGTTCAGATGCCCGTAAATAACCATATCGCAGTTTCCCCCGACGGCCGCACGATTCTTTACCCGCAGTCTGACGAATCGGGCAGCGTCCTCATGCTGGTCGAGAATTTCCGTTAGGCGTTCCTCTAATGATCTATAACATGGGTTCGTGAATCCTCGGTTTCGAGATCCAGCCTGCCGCGGGGAAGGGCGCGTCCCCGCCCCGTTTGAATCTGGTTCGTGTGTTTCTGGCCGTTGTGCCTGGATGACGGCCAACTCTTACCTTACCCGGTAAGGTAAGGTTGGCCGACAATCCAGGGGTTATCGCGTAATAGCTCGAATCGTAACTTGCGGGCACTTCCACGGGCAGATCGGCATTAGCCCGCGTAGGCCGCGCTGCGACACCAGCGGTCGAGCGAGTGCGAAGAAATACCTTCCTGGCGCGAAACCTCAGCCACCTCAGCAAAATAGCTCCCGTGTGAGGAGGCAGAGGAAGCGAGCCCCGCAGCTGCGCCGCAATGCTCAAAACCTGTATCTTTAACCGCGAACATTCGCGAGCAGTGGTCACGGTACCTTTGTTCCACAAAGGGGCCACTGATAGGCTATTCCGGGACACCCACATCAGTGGCATAGTAGACGAGAACTCCCTCTCTCCATCCCCACGAGATTCACGATTTTATCCCTGCGTTGATGCTGATTCCAGGATTTTGACAGTCGTCAGCCACTCGTTGGGGCTCCAATTCCCATTTAATAATCGAGTTTCTAGGAACCTGTCATGACGGTGCAGGGCGACGACATCACTTCGGGTCCCGAATCTGCTAATTCGAGAACGAGCACCTTTGCCTCTACGGCTATCAGAAAAGGAACAAACCCTATGCGCACACGCTTTATCGGCATCGTTGCTGGACTCCTGATCCTTTGCTTGAGCACAGCCTTCGCGTCTCCGACAGCGGTATCGTTTTTGGCATCGGAGACTTACAGTGCGGGCATGGAACCCTTCTCGGTCGCGGTGGGAGACTTCAACGGCGATGGGCGCCAGGATCTGGCAGTGGCGCATTTCGGCAGCGCCAACGTGGCAGTGCTGCTGGGCAACGGCGCCGGTGGCTTTGCCGCCAAGACCGACTTCGCCACCGGCTCAGGCCCGCACTGCGTGGCCGTGGGCGATTTCAACGGCGACGGCAGGCTCGACCTGGCGACGGCGAACTTCAACGCTAACACGGTCAGCGTGCTGCTCGGCAACGGCGCCGGCGGCTTTGCCGCCAAGGCCGACTTGCTCACCGGCACCTTGCCGTCCTCTGTGGCCGTGGGCGACCTCAACGGCGACGGCAGGCTCGATCTGGCGACGGCGAACTTCAACGCCAGCACGGTCAGCGTGCTGCTGGGCAACG
>PMBA01000303.1 GCA_003152795.1 Acidobacteriaceae bacterium
GGGCGTGCAGCGTGATATTCTGCCCATCGTCGAGGGCACCACGGTGAATACGCGTTACGGAATGGTCCGCACCGACCACATCCTGTTCATCGCCGCGGGCGCTTTCCACGTGTCGAAGCCCAGCGACCTGATTCCCGAACTGCAAGGCCGCTTCCCCATCCGCGTGGAGTTGCAATCGCTCACCATGGAAGACTTCGTCCGCATCCTGACCGAACCAAAGTCTTCGCTGACCAGGCAATACATCGCGCTGCTAGAAACCGAAGGCGTAAAGCTGGAGTTCACACCCGACTCGCTCGAAGAAGTAGCGCGCTTCGCCTTTCGAGTGAATGAAGGCACGGAAAACATCGGCGCCCGCCGCCTGCACACCATCATGGAACGCGTGCTCGACGAGATCAGCTTCGAGGCGCCTGAAAAAAAAGGCCAGGAGTTCAAGGTAGATGCGGCCTACGTGCAGAAGATGCTGAGCGAGATCGTAAAAGACCAGGACCTCTCCCGCTACATTCTGTAGTTGTTTTGAAAGGGCTGGGTGCCCCACGTTTCGCGCCTTTCGAAAGGTGGGATTCCACCGCCCCGTCCCCCTAAGGATTTTGACTCTATAAACACGATGCGTGATTCTGCTTCGAGAATCCATTTCTTACAGGAACTGTTGAACTCAGGCGATCATTGGCTACCAACCCTCTGCCTGCCTGGACCTACTTATTCTGTCAACCCCCCGTTCAGACGTTTTCTCGCATAACCCAATGCAGTCACTGGAAATATAAAGTCGGCATCTCTGTCGGGTAGTTATGTCGAAATTGCTATAATAGAAGTATGAGTAGCAGAACAAGGCACGGATCATCCCGCGCCTTTTTTCATTTCACTAGGAATCCGAAAACCAACCCATAAGTTCTTATTCCGCAATACTTTACATATATGTCTATTAAAATGAATACTTTGCGAGGTATGCCAATCACGGACAAGACATAACTCTATGATTCCAATGGGTTTCAACAGTAGGCGATTCAGTTAAGTCCTTATTCATGAATACTTTATATTTATCTCTCTTAGATTGAATACTTTGCGAAAAATGATAGGGGAGGGGGGTACCCCTCGACCAAACTAGTTATCCACAGAGTTACAGGTTCAAAAACCAGCGCTGTCTCTGAGAGAATCCGAGCATCATGGCCATCGACCGCACCCGTCTGAAGTCCCTCATGGAACGCGAGCAAGCGCGCTTCGTCGACGAACGCCCGAAATCAAAATCTTTTTATGATCGGGGCAGGAAGTCGCTGCTCTCCGGCGTTCCCATGAACTGGATGGTGAAGTGGGCCGGCGCTTTTCCTCCCGTTGTCCGCGAGGCTCAGGGCGCGCACTTCTACGATGTTGACGGCCATCGCTACGTCGACTTCTGCCTCGGCGACACCGGCGCCATGACCGGACATTCTCCCTTCGCCACCGTGAAAGCGATCGAGGAGCAGATCAAACGCGGCATCACCCTCATGCTCCCGTCCGAAGACGCCGTCGTTGTCGCCGAAGAACTGCAGCAGCGCTTCGGCTTAACTTACTGGCAGTTTGCGCTTACCGCCACCGACGCCAACCGCTTCTCGATTCGTTTAGCGCGCCAGATTACCGGCCGCGCGAAAATCCTCGTCTTCAACTGGTGTTACCACGGCACGGTGGACGAGACCTTCATCACGCTTCATCCCGATGGCACTTCCGGAGCGCGACGCGGCAACATCGGCCCGCCGGTCGATCCGTCCGTGACCACGCGCGTCGTCGAATTCAACGATATCCCCGCTCTCGAACAGGCGCTCGCGCACCGCGACGTTGCCTGCGTCCTGGCCGAGCCCGCCTTGACCAACGTCGGCATCGTGCATCCCGCCCCCGGCTTCCATCAGGCGCTTCGCAACCTCACCCGTGAGTACGGCACGCTCCTCATCATCGACGAGACGCACACCATCTGCGCCGGCCCCGGTGGCTATACTCGCGCCGAAAACCTCGACCCCGACGTCCTCGTCTTCGGCAAGCCCATCGGCGGCGGAGTCCCCGGAGCGGCCTACGGCTTCACCCAACAGGTCGCCGACATGATTCTCGATCGCCAGAGCCTCGAAGACTGCGACACCGGCGGAATCGGTGGCACTCTCGCCGCCAACGCCCTCTCCCTGGCGGCCATGCGCGCCACCCTCACCAAGGTTCTGACCAAAGAAGCCTTCGACCGCATGATCTCCATGGCCGAGCGCTGGACCGCCGGCGTGCAAAAAATTATCCAGGATTCCGGTCTCCCCTGGCACGTCACCCGCCTCGGTTGCCGCGCCGAGTATCTGTTCAGCCCCGGTGAACCCAAAAACGGAACCGAAGCTCACGACGCCATGGACTTCGAGCTTGAGCGATTCATGCATCTCTACGCCATGAATCGCGGCATTCTGCTCACGCCCTTCCACAACATGGCGCTCATGTCCCCGGCAACCACTCCCGAGGACGTCGACTACCACAGCAAAGTATTTCGCGAAGCCGTGCGCGAACTGGCGGGGTGAGACAGTACAGTACCCAGTAGCCAGTACCCATGTGTTCCTGGGCTTCGGGAAAAAATCTTCACCACAGGGGACACAGAGGACACGGGGGAAAGCAACAAAAGCTCGCAACGAGGTCCACTGGGTACTGGGCACTGGGCACTGGGCACTGGGTACTGGGTACTGGGTACTGGCAACTGGCAACTGGGTACCGGCGACCGGCTCTGATACTCTTTAGCTTTTCCGCATGAAACTACATCCTGGCAAGCTCCTCGCGCCCACGGCCCTCTGCCTGCTGCTGGCCAGTTGCGCCCAAACCGGACCGCCGCTGCCGCCGTCGCTCGAACTCCCCAAGCCGCCCACCGATCTGCGCGCCACCCGTAAAGGCAATCGCGTCACCCTCAGATGGACCGGACCCACACTCACCACCGACCGCCAGATCGTGCGCTATCTCGGCCCGACCCTCGTCTGCCGCAGCCTCCAGCCCGACCCCATCGAACCTGAGATTACCCAGTGCGGAAATCCCGCTGCCACCTTGCCCGCACCCTCTGTCGCCCCGTCGAGGTCAGGCCCCGGCCTCCCCGCCCCGCAGACCTACACCGACCTTCTGCCCCCTGCCCTGCAAACGCCCGACCCGGCCGCCGAAATCATCTACGCGGTCGAGATCTTGAACCGCAGCGCCCGCGGAGCCGGATTATCGAATCGTGTGCACGTGCCCGCCGTCTTCACCCCGCCTCCGCCAAGCGATCTGGCCGCCGAACTCACCGGCGATGGCGTCGTGCTCACATGGACAAGCGCCGCCGAAATCCAGAGCCCCGCCCTTCAACATCGTTATCGCATCTATCGGCGCGACGAAATCTCCGGTAAAGACACGGTTGCCGGCGAAATTCCCCTGGCCGAATCCGGTCCGGCAAGTTTCACCGACTCCAGCTTCGAATGGGAGAAGGCCTACCTCTACCACGTCACCGCCGTGAGCATCCTCAAACGGCCCGGCGGCGAAGTGCAGGTGGAGGGAGAAGACACTCCACCCGTGCGCGTCATCGCTCACGACGTCTTTCCGCCCTCCGTGCCCGTTGGGTTGCAGGCGGCATACTCCGGTGAAGGACAGCGGCCATTTATCGATCTCATCTGGGCTCCGGTGACGAATGCCGATCTCGCCGGCTACAACGTCTATCGCGGCGAATCCAGTGGCGCCGCCCTCAAGCTGAACTCCAACCCTTTGCCATCGCCGTCGTATCGCGATAGCGCCGTCGCCTCCGGCAAGACCTATACCTACTCTGTGTCCGCTGTGGACGTGCGGGGAAACGAAAGCCAGCGTTCCGAAGAAACCAGCGAGCCCGTCCCCTAGCGAATGCTCGTGTAGGGACGGGCGCCCTCGCCCGTCCATGCCGAGCGCAGTTCGGCCTCGCCGGCGTACGGCCGCAGATTTTTCCTTCGTGATCTTTCTGCCCCTTGTGTTTAGAAATTGTGTTTAGATATTGCTCTGATGAAATTCTGCCGCTTCCATCTCAACGGTTCCGCCCACTATGGCCTGGTCGAGTCGGTCGCGGGCAACGGGGGCGACAACGAAGACAACATCACTCGCCTGCTCCTCCAGTCGCCGCAGAGTAGCGAGGGCGATGTCGAAGGCCTTCCCAGCCGCCGCATGGACCGCATCCCGCTCGCACAAGCGTCTCTGCTGCCGCCGGTGCAACCTTCCAAGATCGTCTGCGTCGGCCGCAACTATCGCGAGCACGCCGCCGAACTCGGCCATGACGTTCCACAAGAGCCGCTGCTGTTTTTCAAACCGCCCTCTTCCCTGCTGCCGCCCGG
>PMBA01000235.1:0-2236 GCA_003152795.1 Acidobacteriaceae bacterium
GAGGCGCGAAGGGTCGAGGCGGATTTCGTGGTTCTGCCGTCGATGCTCATGCACTACACCGCTGGACTCCGCAAGCAAGGCTTCGGCGTGATCATCGACGCCGCCGACGTGCTCACCAATCTCACGGCTTCGTTTTTGAAAACCCTCAAAGGCCGCGGAGGGCGGCTTGGACTTTACGCGAATTACCTGGCTTCTCGGACCCAGGAGCGAGTTTTCCTGAAGGAATGCAGCGAGCTTTGGACGACCTCCGCCGCCGAAGCCGGAGACTTTCGCCGTATTTCTTCGGGCGTCCGCGTGCTTGTCGTTCCCAACAGTCTGGACGAGAATACGGTTCGTCCGGCGCCTGCCGCTAGAGAACCGGTGGTCGGATTTATCGGCACTTACTCTTACACTCCGAACTTGCACGCGGTGCTTTTTCTGGCGGAGCAGGTATTCCCGCGCGTGCTGGAACAGTACCCGAACGCTATTCTTCGGATCGCCGGNNGTGCTCGGTCAGGTCGCAGATTCAGGGCGGTTCATGGACGATTGCGCCGTTCTGGCGCTTCCCGTATTCCTGCGGGGCGGCGTGCCGCTGAAAGTGATCGAGGCGATGGCGCGTGGCAAGGCGATTGTGGCTTCGCCCGAACTGATCGACGGCCTCAAGATAGCCGACGGCGAGGACATGCTGGTCCGCACCGCGCCTGACGATTTCGCCGCTGCGATCGTCTCACTGCTGGGGGACGCTTCTCTCCGGGAACAGCTTGGCAATCATGCCCGCGCCACGTTTGTGCGAGACTTTTCCATCTCCAGCGCGGAAGCGGTTCTGCGCCGTGATAGCGTGCTGTTGCATGAGCCTCTTCGCCAATGAATAACAAAGTGCTCGTGATCGGACCGACGAACGACGGCGCGCTGGCGGAAAGCTATGCTCGGGCTTTTGAGCGGCTGGGCATGGAGGCGGTCCGGTTCGATTCTGACCGGGCGCTTAGGCGCGCGAGCCGGTTTGCCGGCAATCGCATTCTGCGGCGGGCGTTGCGGTCATCCTTGTGGAATGCGGTCAATCGTGAGGCGGTCGAGGTCGCCGAGCGGGTTCGTCCGGCGCTGATCTTTGCGGTGAAGTGTTCGTTCTTTCATCCCGAAACGATTCGGCGGATCCGGAAATCGCTCGGGGTGCCGTTTGTGAACCATTATCCGGATCATCCTTATATCGGCATTCGCTGGGATCCGCGGGAAGCGTCGGCGCTGCGGCGCGATCTGATTGAGGTAATGCGGCAGTACAGCATGGTTTTTATGTGGGAGCGGAGCCTGGTGGAGCGGCTTCGGCGCGATGGGGTCGAGGCCAGGTATCTTCCGTTTGCGGTCGATCCGGAAATTTCGCGGCCGCAGGCTGTTCCTGAGGGATTGCATTGCGACGCTTGCCATAGCGACCACGAGGTGGCTTTTGTCGCAACTTACACGCGCTTTCGCTGCGCGGAAGTGGCGGCGATCCGAAAACACACGATCGCGATCTGGGGGAATAACTGGCCGCGGAAGTGGCGTGGGCTTTCGGGACAGCATCGGGCTCATCCTCCGATTTGGGGCAGCGCTTGCGGCGATATTTACGCTCGCGCACCGGTGTCGCTTAACGTGCTTAATGCGGAAAATCTTGGCGGCCCAAACATGCGGACGTTTGAAGTTCCGGGCAGCGGAGGGGTGATGCTGGCGCGCTACTCGGCGGCACAGGACGAATTTTTTCCGGAGAACGAAGCGGCGGTTTACTATCGGTCGCCAGCGGAATTGGACGACAAGATTGAACTTTTGCTGCGCGATCCCGACTTGCGGGCTCGCATCCGGAGCAACGGCGCGCGGCTGGCAGCGGGACAGACGTACGACGTTCGGGCGGCGCAGGTGTTGCGGGAGTGCGGATTGGCCATCCCAATTCCATCCGATCCGAGGAGCTTGACCACGTGAGCGGGCAACTGCGGATTGCATTCGTCAGCGGACAGAGCCAGTGGTGGCGCAAGCAGCGGCTGGTGGCGAAGTATCTCAAGATGCGTTTTGAGGGCGTGATTTATCCCGACGTTTACTGTCTGGCGCTGATGCTCTCCGACAAATTCGATTTTCTGCTCGAAGATGAAAAAGTTCCTTCTGGCAAGTACGACCTGATCATTGCCGAGTTGCAGAGTTCGGAGCCGCAACTGCGTTATCTGGAAGCGCTGGTGGACGCGGGCGATCCTGCGGTGGCGGTGATTCCGGGGCCGCCAGCGATTCTTTCGCGCGA
>PMBA01000235.1:2274-2814 GCA_003152795.1 Acidobacteriaceae bacterium
CACGAAGCACAAGATTCTGGTGCAGGCTCCGATCAGCTTTCATGATGTGGCGCAGAACCATCCTTTTGTGCTGAAGGGTGTGTTGCTGGACGTCTGGCAGGAACTGCCAGAGGCGCTGCGCGAGAAAATTTCTTTTCATACGTTCGTGTACAACTCGACGGACCTGGAGAGATACAAGTCGCTGGAGTTCGCCTTGGGCTTGCCGTTTGTTCTGGAAAGAAAGCGGGGCTACCGATCTTTTGTGCGATTTCTGGGAGAGTGCTCGGGGATTATTAACCTGACTTCGGGGAGCATTCTGGGGCGGATCACTTTTCTGGCGGCGGGGCTGGGGCGCCCGGGAATTTTCAGCGACAACAGCGGGCTGAATTTGCGNNTATCCGGGATCGTGCGTCGCGATGTTCGATACGGTGCGGCTGCGCGAACTGGTGCGGGCCATGTTGCGGGGACTGGGCAGCGGCGACACGCGGAACGAAATTGATGCGCGGCTGCTGCCCTCGGCTTCGGCGGCGGCCGAGATTGGCGACTTTGAGGCGAATTCGG
>PMBA01000308.1:0-1387 GCA_003152795.1 Acidobacteriaceae bacterium
GTGAAATCAATTTGTGCTAGCCTTACCTTCCATGTCCCAAGCTTCACCCCATCCCAAGCATTTCCTCTCCGACAAGGTTGAGCATTTTACCGAGTCTGTGATCCGTGAGATGACGCGGCAGGCGATGCAATATGGCGCCGTCAATCTGGCGCAGGGGTTCCCCGATTTCCCCGCGCCCGCCGAAATCAAGCGCGCCGCGCAGGAAGCGATCGCCGCCGACGTGAATCAGTACGCCATCACCTGGGGCGCACAGAGCTTGCGGGCTGCGATTGCCCGCCAGATGCGGGAGTGGCAGGGGATCGAGGTCGATCCGGAAAAAGAAATCGTAGTGTGTTGCGGCTCGACCGAGGCCATGATCGCAACCCTGCTGGCGGTGTGCAACAAGGGTGACGAGGTCGTGGTCTTCGAGCCTTTCTACGAGAACTATGGGCCGGACGCGATTCTCAGCGGAGCCAAGCCGCGCTTCGTCAGCTTGCGTCCTCCGCAGGTTGCCGGAGGCGAGTGGACGTTCGACGAACAGGAATTGCGCGAAGCATTCCAACACCAGACCACGACCCATCACACCAAAGCGATCATTCTTAACACGCCCAACAACCCTACTGGCAAGGTGTTTAGCCAGAAAGAACTGGAACTGATTCGCGACCTCTGTGTCGAATACAACGTGCTCGCCATCACCGACGAAATCTACGAGCACATTCTCTACGATGGGTCGGAGCACATTTCGATTGCGCGGCTCGACGGCATGCGCGAACGGACCATCACTATTAACGGCCTATCCAAAAGCTACAGCGTCACGGGATGGCGCGTCGGATGGGCGGTTGCGCCGCCGGCGATCACGAACGCGATCCGCAAGGTGCATGACTTTCTCACCGTGGGCGCGCCCGCGCCGTTGCAGGAAGCCGGGGGTGCGGCGTTGAGCCTGCCTGCCAGTTACTACCGCGAACTGGCCGACCGGTACCGCACCCGGCGCGATCATCTGATTCCGGCACTGGAGAAGGCCGGGTTCCTCTGTTACCGTCCGCGAGGCGCGTATTACGTGATGACCGACATCAGCGCCTTCGGGTTCGCGAACGACGTGGAGTTCGCCGCTTACCTGGTGAAGGGCGTCGGCATCGCGTGCGTGCCCGGGTCGAGTTTCTACAAGCATCCTAAGGACGGATCCCAACAGGTACGTTTCGCCTTCTGCAAAAAGCCTGAGACACTGGACGAGGCGGCGCGTCGACTGGAGAAGCTGCGACGAAAGTAGCGTAAATTCCACAGCAAACTGCGCTATACTTCGCCTCAACGCTCATAATGTTTGCCGAAAGCGAGTGGTGCCCATGTCCGTGAAAACCGTGGAAGAGGTATCTGCCGAGGTTCCGGCTGAAGATTTTCAGGCGCTGGAAGA
>PMBA01000308.1:1414-15554 GCA_003152795.1 Acidobacteriaceae bacterium
GTCGAAAAAATGTTGGGCCAGATGGATAGCCTGGCACATGAGCAGGCAAGCTGAACGCTTACTGCGCAAGCGATGGCGGCGAATGTCCGGCAAGCGAGTATTCGTCGGGCCAGCATGTGTCCGGCAATGATCGGGCAGGAAGTAATCCGCCGAGGAGTGACATGGCCACTGNNCGCGGACTACATTTTGAAGCTGGCTGAGTACGTCGATGGGAAGATGCGCGCGGTATCGGAACAGACGGCAACCGTCGATTCGGTGCGACTGGCGGTGCTGGCGGCGCTGAATATTGCCGATGAATATCATCTGCTGAAGCGGCGCCTCGCAACCCCTTCGCCGGAAACGCAGCAGCGGGCCAGCAAACTGGCAAGCGCGCTGGACGAAGTTTTGCAGGATACCCGGCGCACCGGCTGAAGCTCGGCCGCCGAAAGGGCTCTTGATTCTGCGAAAATTGCGGCGCAACTGCAGCCGCGCCCCTTCCAAACAAAGTCAAACGCTTATCGTGGCCTGCGAAATCGATCGTAACTTGAGGTTCATCTCAGGAACACCCCCCGCCGCATTTGCTAGCAAACTTCCTGCCAACTATTTTGTATTTTCCTCTTGCGAATCTCCTGGTTGTTTCCTAGCATCCAAGGTGGAAGCCGACCTACGAGGTTGGTGATGGTGGCAACCGATTTTTGAACCAATGCCGAATGAACGGGGACTCGACTCGCAAAAAGATCCTGTGTGCTACGTTCCGCCATGCGGAAAAGCCTAATGGGTCGCGGCGGGTTCCCACCGTCTGAGACGGGTTCATTCTCGGCCCACCACACGGCCCAGTGGGTCGGCTTTTTTACTTCAGGTCTCAGGTCTTAGGTGTCAGGTCTTAGGAAAAGTTCTCGCTTCGATGGACCAGAGAGGTCCGCGGCTTCGTTCCCTAACTGAAATCCCTGCAAGATCGAGATGGCGCAGCGTCGCCTTTCCTCAGACCTGACACCTGCGACCTGAGACCTTCTTCCCTGCTAGACTCTTTTAGAACTCAGCCTGACATTGGAGCATCCAAACTAACGTGTTCCCCAGACTTTTTCACATTGGCAGCTTCTACCTGCCCACCTATGGTTTCCTGGTCGCTTCGGGCGTCCTGATCGGGCTCTGGATCAGCGTGCGCAATTCGGAGAAGCAGGGCATTAACGGCGACGATGCGTGGAATCTGGGCATTCTGATTGTGCTCGCCGGCATTATCGGCGCAAAGGTTCTCTACATCGTCAACGACTGGAGCTCCTACGCGAACAACTGGCGGGAGATTTTCAGCCTCAACACGCTGCAGGCAGGAGGCGTATTTTCCGGCGGCCTGATTGGCGCGCTCCTCATGGCTGCCTGGTACATGCGGCGTCATCGCATGCCGGTGCTGCGGACCTGCGACGGCTTCGCTCCCGGGCTGGCCTTTGGCCACGTCCTCGGACGCTTCGGCTGTTTCTCCGCCGGCTGCTGTTACGGCAAACCGACCAATCATTTCTGGGGCGTCATCTTCACCAATTCTTTGGCGCATGACGTCAGTGGAACTCCGCTCGGCGTCAGGATTGAACCGACGCAACTGATTGAAGCCGCCGCGGAGTTTTTCAACTTTCTGCTGCTGACCTGGCTGCTCGGGCGCAAGAAGTTTGACGGACAGGTGTGGGGCAGTTTCATGATCCTGTACGGAATCGAGCGTTACTTCATCGAATTCCTGCGCGACGATCCCGGGCGCGGCGAAGTCTTCGGCGGCCTGATGACGGGGACGCAGTTGATTTCGATTCTGCTGGTGGTCGGCGGCGGATTGATCTGGTGGCTGAAGAGTGGAGCGCCCAGGAGAGTGCCGGCGCAGAACAGCGTTTAGCCGCTTCCAAAAATGCCCGAATTTCCCATAACTCTCGTCGTCTCCGCAAGCGAGGCGGGGCAGCGCCTGGACCAATATCTTGCGACGCAACTTTCAGAGGCCAATCAAGCAGAGGTCAGCCGCGCTCGCGTACAGCAGCTCATCGCGAAGGGTNNGAAGAGATTGCGCTCGACATCGTCTACGAAGACGACGACCTGGCGATCGTCAACAAGCCGGCGGGCATGATGGTTCATGCGGGCGCGGGAGCGACCGACGATGCCCGCAACCGCGGAACGCTGGTCAATGCCCTGCTGCATCACTTTGGAACGCTTTCCGCGGTCGGCGGCGAACTTCGTCCAGGAATTGTGCATCGCCTGGACCGGGCGACCAGCGGGCTGATGGTGGTGGCCAAGAATGATGAAGCGCACCGCCGGCTGGCCAAGCAGTTCAGCGGACGCGAGGTGCATAAGACTTACATCGCGCTGGTCCACGGCTGGCCGAAGCAGGATCGCGGCACCATTCAAAGCGCCATCAGCCGCCACTCGCAGCGGCGTACCCGGATGACCACGCGGGGCTTCGGGGGCCGCGAGGCCGTCACGCATTACGCGGTCCAGCGAAAGATCGACGCGCCTTATGGCAAGTTTGCCCTGGTCGAACTCAAGATCGAGACGGGACGCACGCACCAGATTCGTGTGCATATGTCGTCACTTGGACATCCGGTGGTGGGCGACGCGCTCTATGGCGCGCCGGGTGAATTGCGGTCGCAGTCGAACAAACGGCGGTCGGCAGGCATGCCCGCAACGCTGACACTAAATCGAAACTTCCTGCATTCCGCGGTACTGGAACTGACGCACCCCCGAACCAAGGCGTTACTCAAGTTCTCCCGGCCGTTACCCGAGGAACTGGAAAACCTGCTGGATAGCCTGGAGAATGCCCGGCAGGAAGGCCCCCGGCTGGAACCTGGTCAGTAAGACCGAGGTCTTTCCAGCCCGAATCACGGGCTATAATAGGCAAATCAACTCTGGTCAAATCGTCCTGATGAAATTGCCCATTTTCCCGCTTCTGATTATTTTTCATTTACTGTCTGGCTCGCTCATGGGCCAGACGGCGCCGCCTGCATCTGCGCCACCGGCGGCACAGAACGCTTCCGGGAAAACCGGCGCTGCGGCTGACGGTAAGACGCAGGCTCCTGCCGCGCCCGCGCCGGCAGCGCAGGTTCCATCGCAGCCGGGAAGTTCAGCGAAGTCTGATTCCGACGAATCCGTCGCAACCATCATCCATGTCGTCAACGAAGTTCGCGTGGTGTTCACGGTTACTGACCGCCACGGACACTACATCAAGGATCTGAAGCGAGACGACTTCAGAGTGATCGACGATCAAAAACCCGCGGAGATGCGCAGTTTCCGCAGTGAGACCGATCTTCCCCTCCAGGTGGGGTTGCTGGTTGACGCGAGCAACTCGGTGCGCGACCGATTCAAGTTTGAGCAGGAAGCGGCCATCGAGTTTCTGAACGCCATCATTCGCCCCGGCTATGACAAGGCATTCGTGGTCGGCTTCGACGCCACGCCCGAAGTTACACAGGATTTCACCGATAGCACGGAGAATCTCTCGACCGGCGTCCGGATGTTGCGAGCGGGTGGCGGCACCGCCATGTACGACGCGCTCTACTTTGCCTGCCGCGACAAACTGTTGAAGCAGGAACAACTCGGACCGGTGCGCCGCGCCATTATTCTGTTGAGCGACGGCGAAGACAACTTGAGCCACGTCACCCGAGAGGAAGCGATCGAGATGGCGGCGCGGGCGGAAGTCATCGTCTACACCATCAGCACGAACATCAGCGGCATGAAGGGCAAGGGCGACAAGGTTCTGGAGCGCATCGCCGAGGCGACAGGAGGCCGCGCCTTTTTTCCCTTCCAGATGCGCGACGTCTCCGACGCCTTTCTCTCCATTCAGGAGGAGTTGCGCAGCCAGTACGCCGTGGCCTACAAGCCGGCAGATTTTGTCGCGGATGGACGCTACCGCACCATCGAAATCCAGGCGCAGGATAAGGGGCTCAAGGTGCGCACCCGTAAGGGATACTACGCTCCGAAGTAGGAACTTCTCATCTCTATGGCTGGATATTCGGGGACCCCGCTCGCGACAAAGTTAGGCATCAAGGAAAATTTTCGTACCGCCCTGCTGCGCGTGCCAGCCGAAGTCAAGGCCGAACTCCATGACGCGCTCGGGAAAATTCGCATCCAGCGAATCACCGAAAAGAATCTCGATTTCATTTTCCTTTTTGCAAAAACGCGCGCGGCCCTGGAACTCGAACTGTTGCCGGCGGCAGAGGCGCTGGCGCCCGCGGGCATGCTTTGGATTTCGTGGCCCAAAAAGAGTTCTGGCGTTGCTACCGACCTCACCGAAAATGTGATTCGCCAGAGCGGGATTGATGCCGGCCTGGTGGACGTGAAAGTCTGCGCCGTCACTGACGTCTGGTCCGGATTGAAGTTCGTGATCCCGGTCAAGAATCGCCCAAAAGAGAAGCGGTAAAGCACCCCCGGTTGCCGCGATAGGTCCTGATCCGAGGCACCGCCGCCAGTCCTGCAAACAGAGAAGTCGCGGGCGTATATGCCGTCTCCGCTTTCGCTGCCGATTTTCGCAGGTCAGAGGGCAGAGGTCAGAAAGCAGAGGTGAAACCCTTAGCTCGCAGCGAGTGGTCTAACCTCTGCAATCTGACCTCTGACTTCCAACCTTCCCCCGCTTCCAAGTGGCAATTCACAATAACGTCTGTCCGCGAGCCATGCGTTCTCGCGCCGCGCAACTTCGGCACGGGACTTGGGTTTGCATACGGTAGACGCGATTCCCGTGCAGCAAAACACCTGGGATCGTGAAGTGCGGTGATCGAAAGGAGAACGAAACATGAAACGCATGATTGCAGGAGTTCTGTTGCTGATCGGACTGGGCGCGGGGACGATGTTTGCCGAAGATGGTTGGCGGGACCGGCGCGACATCCGGCGCGATCAGGCAAAGATTGCGCGCGACCGCCGGGAACTGCGGCGCGATCTCTATTATGGAAATTACGGGGCTGCGCGCCATGAACGAAAAGAGTTGCGGCGCGAGTATCGCGACTTGAATCGGGATCGTCGCGACTTGTATTGGGACCGGCGATAAGTGGCGTCGGCGCCTCCAATCGGTCGGCAACTCCGCGACGTTGGTAACTTGCCTGGACGCGGCGAGCCGGGTTCTATTCATTGAATCGGGAGCGATGACGATGCATATCAGAACCCGGCTGGCGGCGGTAGCTCTGGTGGGAATGATGCTTTGTTGGTCGGCATCCGGCGGAACACTAGCCCTGCGGGCAGAGCGCGACCTGTTTGCTGCAATCAACCAGGCGCGGCGCTCGCAGGGCATGGCTCCACTGCGATGGGATGAAACGCTGGCGATAGCGGCGCGGCGTCACGCGGAGGCGATGGCGGAACGCGGATCGGCGCAGCATGGGTTTGAGGGCGAGCCAAGCCTGCCGTCGCGGGCCAGGCAAGCGGGCGCTCATTTCAGTTGGCTGTCGGAAAACGTAACCCAGGGACCGTCGCCGGAGTTCATTCACACCCAGTTCATGAAGTCGCCTCCGCATCGCGCGAACATTCTCGACCGGGATATGGATTCGATTGGAGTGGGCGTGGTGGAAAACGGCGGGCAGTTGTACGCGGTGGAGGACTTCTCGCAGGCGCGGTGAGCTCCACATAAGGCTCATTCACGCAAGGCCACAGCATCGAAATGACCCACGCATGGTTACACGCGCGTGGGCCATTTCATGCAACGAATCGGGTTAGCCTCGGGTTTAGTGTTGGTCGTGGTCGTGGTCGTGGTGATCCATGTCGTGGTGGTCGCCGCACTGCCGCTTCGCTTCTTCCAGTTCATGGCGGCGCTTGCGTGCCTGTTTGCTGTCCTCGCCGTGGCGCTGCACCGCGTCGCGCAGTTTGTCTTCCGCCTGGTGAATACGCCTTTCACATTTGTCGTCCGCCCGCGCTGGGATTGACGAGGCACCCAGGCCGGCGATTGTCAGCAATGCGATACACAGAATTCTCATCATTCGAGTCATGTCTTCTCCTTGAACGTATCGTGGATTGGGTTGAGGTACCTTAAGCGTCGGCCGAGGTGAACGCTATTCTTCTGAGGCTAGTCCCGAGTGGTGTACTTGCGCAAGAGGGAGCGCTCTGAAAAGTGCGTTGCCGCACCCTTATTTGTGAACCGTGCACAAACTAGGGCCGTGACCGCAAGATGATTACCGCGCGGAAAACGAGTACCGCCGGGACGGCGGCGCTCCTCGCAGTTGGCGCTGGCGCTAATGCTGTTGATCGAGAACGCGGCATCTTCCATCACCGAGGCACACGAAAAAAACACCGGGAATCTTGAGTCCGATTCCCGGCGTTGTTGTGTTCTTGTTGAACCTATTCTGATGGTTTTATCCTGCGTGTCGTCTTGGCGCGTGCCAGGTCTGCCGGAATGGTGCACCCGCCAGCGGAAAAAGCAACTGGGATCGGTACGGTGTAGTAGGTCTCACTGTAGTAGCTATTGCCGCCGGTGTTGGCCCAGTCATCAAGAACGCCGGCGCAAGCACTCTCCACAATCGTATTACTAAGGGCGTTATTATTCTGTCCGGTACCGCCGCAGGAAGCGTCCAGATGCACGCCCGATTCAGCACTGTTGAAAATCGTGTTTCCCGTAACTGTGTTGCCGTTGCTGCAAACATCAATGGCATCGAACGTGGGCGTCCCAAAGATCTTATTGCCCGTAACCGTGACCCCGTTGTTATATTGTCCGGAGACACCATTGGAGTACAGCCCGATCGGGATCTGACTGTTGCCGAGTGTGTTTGCCGTCACTGTGATCGACGAGTTTTCCTCCGCTCCGTATAGCAAAATGCTGGAAGCGCCGTAGGTCGGGCCCACGTAGGAATTGTCGATCACCGTATTGGCGGTGATTTTCCCCTTGGCTCCATAAGCCAATTCGATTCCGTTTTGGGCCGCATATCCTGACCCTAGCGGTCCCGCTCCCTGAATGTAACTGGCTATGACATTCAGCGTCGTGCCCGCATAGCGTCCCGTGATTCCATTCCGGTTGTAATTGTGAACCGAACTGTTTTCCACCGTCACCGTTGAGGTGTAACTGTTTCCAGTCTCCACGAAGATCGGGTCGCCCGTAAGACAACCTCCTTGGACGTCACCCAGCAGTTGGTTGCGCACGGCAACGTGATTCACCGTGCCCGAAGCATTCTGAAACAGGATGCCGTCAAAATCGAGCGGACATGAATTCACCAACCCGTTCCCGGTTCCATCCACCGTCAGGTTGCTGATCGAAACCGTGGCGTACTGCACGAATATCTGGGCCGCAATGGGATCGCTATTCGACACATCCGTTGCGTTCTGGACCATGCCTCCCGCAGGAGGCAGAATCACGGCCGCGTCCTGGCTCGTGTTGCCCACGCCTACGAGAGTCAAATTCTTGCCGATCGCAACCTGCTCTGGATAATTGCCCGGGCAAATTTCGATGATGGTTCCGGCAGTGGAAGCCGTTACCGCAGCTTGGATAGTGGTGTAGGTGTGCAAAGGAGCGTTAGGGGGTGTGCAGGAACCGACTTGCGCGTAATGAGCAGCAAACGCTTGTCCGCTGAATGCGGCAAGCACGACTAAAGCCAGACAAGCAAATGCGAAACCACGAGTGATCTTCATGATCTTCCTCCGGAAGGTGTGGGGATTTACAGCCAGGGCCCATACAACGAAGCTAAACCGAGGCCAACTATAGTCCCAAATAGCATACGGCGCAACTCCAGTGATGCGCCGGAAAGTTACACGAACACAATATGTCTGGAATCTGGAATAAGGTACGGAGTTTCTCGCCCGCTATGTGGAGTAACCTGAGCGTTAGCGGTCCGGCTGTGGACTAACCATCTGAAGTAATTCGGGAAGGTTGGATTGGGCCCGGCTGGTCAAATGTAAGGCCGCCTCGATCTCGACTGCCTGCATCACGCAAAAACGCCGGGAATCTTGAACCCGATTCCCGGCGTTTTTCATGCCAACGTTTTATGCGCGGTGAGCCCTATCTTTTTGGGCTGTACCGATTCGCGGTCTTGCCCTTGGCTCGCGCGAATTGTGAAGGGATCGTGCACGCGCCGGTGGAACTGGTGATGGTGAAGGGCACCGTATAGTAGGTGTCGGGAGTGGTGTTGTTGCCGGCTGTGCCCGGGTCGGCGAGAATGCCGGCGCACGAACTTTCCACTATGGTGTTTCCGGTTGCGATATTGTTGTTTCCGGTGGGAGGTCCGCCGAAGAAAATACCGCAGGAAGCATCCAGGTGGATGCCGGATTCAGCGCTGTTGAACACAGTATTACCCGTCACCGTATTCCCGCTGGTGCAGACATCGATGGCATCGTAGACCGAGGTGCCAAAAATGCGGTTGCCAGTAATCGTAACGCCGTCACCATACTGGCTCGCGCCATAGGCAAAATCGGTGAACAGGACGATCGGGAGCTGGCTGTTGCCGAGCACGTTGCTGGAGATCTTGATTCCACTATTCTCCGCCGTGTCGACCAGCAGAATATCGGCTGAGACGTAGGTATTTGGATCCGAATAGACATTGTCGATCACTGTCTCGCTGATAATCGACCCCTTGGCTCCATAACCAAGCTGGATGCCGTTCTGAGCCGCGACCGGAGGCAGGATCACGCCCGATCCCTGCACGTAGTTCCCAGTGAGGTTCAGCGTCGTGCCGGCATCGTTTCCTGTGATTCCGTTCTTGTTGTAATTGTGCATCGAACTGTTTTCGACCGTCACCTTCGAGGTCTTCCCCGTCCCGCTCTGCACATAGACCGATTCCCCACTCTGACAACCACTTAAAACGTCGCCAGGTACCTGGTTGCGCACGGCTATGTGATTCAACGTGCCCGATGCGTTCTGGTACAGGATGCCCATGAAATCAAGGCAGCCCGTGATCTGATTCCCAAAACCATCCACTGTCACATTACTGATCGAAACCAGGGCGGCGAATGTATCATGCACAAATATCTGGGCCGCGATCGGATGGGAGTCGTCCACGTCAGATGCATTCTGCACCACGCCCGTTGTGGGCGGCAATATCACCGCAGCATCGACCGTGGGTGCGGTTGGATCTACAACCCCCAGAAGAGTTAGCTTCTTCCCGATTACAACCTGTTCCGGATAAGTGCCGGGGCAAATCTGGATGATGGTTCCGGGAGCGGAACTAGTTACCGCAAGTTGAATGGTGGCATAAGTATGGGCAAGCGTCACCGGGTTAGGCGGCGTACACGCGCCGACGGCGGCGTAAGTAGCAAACGCCTGTCCGCTGAAAGCGGCCATCGCTATCAAAATCAAAACGAGTCCAGATAACTTGCTGGTACGACTGGGTTGCATGAATGTTCCTCCGTGGCGGGTCAGCAGCGCTTAACTTGCTAGCGTGGAGGTTGTGCGGAAGTCACAACCGGCCTCTAACTATATCGCTAAGGCGGGTGCAAAGCAACGGGAACCTGCCGTTTCTCAAGCGGCAATTCTCAGGAAACGATGTTGCAGACATGTTGCAGAAACTTTCGCCTTGCCCGCATGATTCATGAGGCGAGAGAACTGGGAACGGCACGGCCACAGCTTGCGGAAAAACTACTCGTGTGGTGACGGGCTCCGCCCCGTTCCGTTTTATGAGACGAGTTCTAGTCTTCGTGGCGTGGCGTGGCATAGTAGCCGCTGCGGGCCTGCACCTTGTAGTCCCCCTGCTTCGGCTTGACTTCGACTTTGCGGAAGGAGCCATCGCGGTTGGTGTTGGTGGGTACATAGCCGGCGTTGTACTGGCTGCGGAGTTCCTGTGAAATCTGGTCGAAGGCCTGGCGCAGCTTTTCGATCTTGTTGCCGACTTCGATCACGCGGCCACCCGTTTCCTGCGTGAGCTTTTTCATCTCGTAGTCGCCGTGATAGCCGCCAAAGCCGTAAAACCCGCGGTCGGCGATCAGCAGCACGTAACAGATGGCATCGGCTTTTTGAGCGGCTTCGATGGCGTCTTTGATCTTGAGCTTGCTCCCTTGGTCTTCGCCGTCAGTCAGCAGGATCATCGCCTTGCGGCCGACTTCGTGGGCGAACTCGTCGTGCGAGGCCAGGTAGACGGCGTCATAGAGCGCGGTGCCGCGCGGGCCAGTCGAGGAGCATGGAATCGGCCCTTGCGGCCCTATCGGACCCCCGGAACAACTGACTCCCCCGTTGTTGATCCTGGCCTCGTTGAGCGCGTGCCTGAGCTTGCTTACCGAACTGGTGAAATCCTGCAGCAGGTTGATATCGACGTCGAAGCTGATGACGAAGGCCTCGTCCTTGGCGCGCAGTGTGTTCTCGAGGAATGAGGCCCCGACTTCTTTTTCCATGTCGAGGACCCGCATCTGGCTCCCGCTGGAGTCGATGAGTATGCCGAGGGTCAGCGGCAGATCGGATTCCGCCTTGAAATACTTGATGGTCTGGGGCTGGCCGTCCTCGAACAATTCGAAGTTGTCCTTGTTGAGGTTGGGGATCAGAGCGCCATGCTTGTCCTTGACGTTGAAGAACAACTGCACGACTTCCACGCTGACCTTCAGCGTCTCGACCGACTGGTCCTGCGCCGCCTCATCGGTGGAACTGGTACGGGGAACGGAATTGGTATTCGATGTAGGCCCAGTCGAGGACGTGACCGGCGGCGCTGGCGGCGCCGGAATACCCTGCGCGACCGCCGCCACCGACAAAGTCGCAGCCAGAGTGAGCGTCACCAGGGCGGGCAAAACCACCGCGGACAACCCCGCGGCCAGGCATGATTTGCAATCTAATTTAGGCATCAGCGTTTTTATCCAGAGACTTTGCTAGTCTATCCTGTAAGCACCTGTATGCGTTAGATGCACCAAAGCGGCCCGGTTGGGCATCTGAATTACTGAAAAAGCGATGTTCACCGGTAGAACGCGCTGAAGCAGCGTGTCGAAGAAAGATCCGAACAGAAAAAATTAAGAGAGATCAAAGATCATGAGGACTCCGGGGATGGCCACAAAAACTAGCGCGGTACTGATTGTAGGGCTGACATTGTTGCTGGCTGGCGCCCTGGCGGCGCAGCAGAAGCCGGACGACATCCCGGACGCCCCGTCCGCGACGCGCCCGATACCGCCGCCAGAGCCACCCAGCCCCCGGCAACAGGCCGATGAAGATTCCAAGCCGAATGCGCCCCCGGCGGATAATTCCGGCGAAGGAGTGACCACCGGATCGAAAGAGCTTCCCCATAGCGCTGCCGAGCCGGTGTACGACAAGTCGGCGACACCGCCCCCCATGCCTCCGGTCACCACCGTGCCCGCGGGCAGCGTTCCCCGCGATGAGGAAACCGGCGAAGATCTCTACAAGATCAGGGTGACCACCAACCTGGTGCTGGTTCCGGTTACCGTGAAAGACGGCGAGGGACGGTTGGTCGGAGGCTTGCTCCCCAAAGATTTTTCGGTTCTGGAAAGCGGCCAAAGGCAGACCTTGAAGTTTTTTACCAGCGATCCCTTCCCGCTCTCGGCAGCCGTGATCTTCGATACTGGCATGCCGGACGTTGGTTTGCGGAAAGTGCAGGAGACTCTGTCGGCCTTGCAGGGAGCCTTCAGCCAGTTCGACGAAGTTGGGATCTATACATACAGCAGCACCGTGGGCCGGGTGTCGGACTTCGCCAGTGCGGGCAAGGAGTTGACCGCGACTCTGAACCTCGTCAAAGGGTACAGCGGAGCCAATAACGGCCCTCCCGTGACCAGCGGCCCGCTCGGTCCGCAGGGCCCGATTATCAATGGTCGCCCGGTTGACTCTCCCGTAACCCCTGTGAGCACCCCGCCGAAGGTCGCGCGCGTAATGAATGACGCAATCCTGCTGGCAGCCCGCGATCTTTCCAAGCGCGACCGGGCTCGGCGGAAGATTATCTTCATTATCAGCGACGGACGGGAGCAGGGCTCGACCGCCAGCTACAAAGACACACTCAAAGTTCTGTTGACGCAGAACATCACCGTGTACGCCGTGGGAGTGGAAGGCGCGGCAATCCCCGTATATGACCGCTTGCAGCGCATCCACCTGCCCAAAACCAGGGCGGCACTCGGTTACAGCGACATCCTGCCAAAATACGTCAACGCAACCGGTGGAGGCACCGTGTATGGCGAGTTGGCGCAAGCCGATATCGAGCGCGCATACGCCCGCGCGATCGGAGACGCACGCAACCAGTACACCCTCGGCTACGCCCCCAAGGCCGGCATGGGCGGATATCGGCAAATCGAGGTGCGGGTGCGGCGCCCGGACGTCAAGGTGTATGCCAAAGACGGATATTATCCTCTGCCCACCGCCCCCTAGCGAGTGCACCACCTAAGCAGTTGAGCCCGTGGTGGTTTAGTAACGTGGGTAACCTGCGCCAGACCCGTCCGGTGTGATATAAAAATCTGCAGTAACCGATACTGTAGTCAGACGGATTTGTGGCGGGCGGGCTCGCGATGCGGCAGCGGTGCGCGAGCGTCTTTTTCGCCGGAGTTTCTGAGGAACCTTTTGAGTTTCATCAACTTCGCAGCACGCGAGATCAACTGCAAGATCGTCTACTACGGCGCCGGACTGGGCGGCAAGACGACGAATCTCCAGTTCATCTTCCAGAAAACAGCCGANNGATCGAACCCTGTTCTTCGATTTCCTCCCGCTCGATCTGGGCACGGTCCGCGGCTTCAAGACGCGCATTCACCTCTACACCGTTCCCGGCCAGGTCTTTTATGACGCCAGCCGCAAGCTGATTCTGCGCGGCGTGGANNGAGCGCATGGACGCCAACGTCGAGGCCCTCGACAACCTCATGGCCAACCTCAGGGAACACGGCTACGACTTCAACAAGATTCCCTACGTACTCCAACTCAATAAGCGCGACCTCCCGAATATCATGACGGTCGAAGCTCTCTCCAAGGAACTGCGCAAGAAAAACGAGCCCGTCATTGAGGCCGTAGCCTTCCAGGGCGTAGGCGTCTTCGAGACCCTCAAGGAAATCGCCCGCCAGGTGCTCACGGAGTTGAAACAGGGCGGGTAAAGCGGTTCTCACTTCCGCGATTCGGGGTCACAAGAACGCGGATATCGAGCAGTTTAAGGCGCGTCGTAACCCGCATCGTTTGTTTCACATAAAGCGCTATTATGTATATATTAATACGTACATAATAGCCGGTACAGTGTTCCACGTGGAACATATCTCCGTTTTGCCGCGTAGGTCCCACGCCACCTTGCTCATAGCAGACAGGAGCTAGCCAGCGGTTTCGAGCGTCTCCGACAGTTCTTCCCATTCCTTCATCAAGCTCTGCAAATCGGCCTTACGGACTACAAGTTCCTGAGTCTGGCGCTGGGTTTCTTCCGCGCTTACAAAGCTCTGGAGCCCGGTCTCACACAGGGCAATCGCGACTTCGGCGCGGGCAATCTCCTCTTCGATTTCGTGCAGACGGTCTTCCATCTGCTGGCGCTTGATCGGGTTCAGGCGCTTGCCCTTGGGGTCGGCTGACTCGCGGTCTCCGTTCGAGGGCACAGATGAAGACAACGATGAAATACTGGACGCCTTCGGTGTCTCCACGGCGACCGCGGCTCTTCCCTGCTTCCGCCAGAGGTAGTCTTCGTAATTTCCCGGGTAGATTTCCACTTTTCCTTCACCGATTTCGAAAACCCGGGTGGCCAGCTTGTCGATGAAGTAGCGGTCGTGGGACACGAAGACGACCGTGCCGGTGTACTTCATCAGGGCTTCGAGCAGGACGTCTTTGGCGCGCAGGTCGAGATGGTTCGTAGGCTCATCGAGCAGCAAGAAGTTGGCGGGGTGCAGCAGCATCTTGAGCAGCGCGTAGCGATTCCGCTCGCCTCCGGAGAGGACGCCGATGCGCTTGAAAACATCGTCGCCCGAGAAAAGAAAACAGCCGAGCAAGCTGCGCAACTCGGTTTGCGTGGACGCGCCCGATAGCTCGCCGAGGTCATCAAGAATGCGGGCTTCGGGATCGAGTTCCTTGTATTGGTCCTGCGCGAAGTAGTCGAGATGGACCTCGTAGCCGAGNNGTGGACTTCCCTGCTCCATTGACGCCGACCAGGGCGATGCGCTCGCCGCGCTCGATCATGAAATCCACTTTTTCGAAGACCTTGTGTTCATTGATTCCGGGACCGCCGTAACTCTTGGCGACGTTGGCGAACTCGGCGACGATGCGTCCACTCGGCTTCGGCTGAGGAAAGGAAAAGTGGACCGTCTTCTCTTCTTCTGGAATCTGGATCCGCTCCATTTTTTCCAGCTCTTTGATGCGGCTCTG
>PMBA01000212.1:0-5412 GCA_003152795.1 Acidobacteriaceae bacterium
CCGCTGTGCAGCGTGGTGCTGGGCACCGGCAAGATGCTCTCCGACTTCAAGCTGCTGCGCAAGATTTCGATCGAGTGAGCCAGGAGCTACGAGCCGCGAGCTACGAACAAACCAACCCATTCACTTCGGGCGCAGCAAAATGGAGTCTCGTTTAATCTTAAGAAGGCCGTTCCGAGCGCAGGGAGGAATGCGCCGTTGCCTGCTTGCCCGTGGCTCGAAGCCCGCAGCAATGTCCCACCACGGGTTCACTGGGTACTGGCAACTGGGTACTGAGAACTGATGTTATGGACGTCCTCGGACGCTACCGCAACCTGATCGTGCTGGTGGGAGTGTTATTTGCCCAGGTACTCGGCTTGGCCGTGCAGGTCAAGCGGACGACCGACAGCGAATCGACGCGCCTGATTCGCATCTGGGCGGTGGGTGCGGTCACTCCTCTGGAAAAAATGCTGGTATGGGCGCAATCCTCCACCGGCAACATCTGGCACAGCTACTTCTACCTGCGCGGAGTGCGCTCCGAGAACCGCAGCCTTAAGGCGCAGATTGAGCGCATGAGTCTGGAGCAGGTGCGGATGAGCCAGGACGCCGATCAGGCACGGCGTTTGCAGGCGTTGCTTGCCTTCAAGGAACAGTTTATTTCGCAGACGATGGCGGCGCAGGTCATTGGATCGAGCGGCAGCGAGTTGTCGCGTTCGGTCTACATCGACAAGGGTGAACGCGACGGCGTCAAGCCCGACATGGCGGTCATCACCGCGGACGGCATCGTGGGCAAGGTGCTGCGCGTATACGGCTCTACTTCCCTGGTGCTCCTGATCGACGACCAGACCAGCGGGGTGGGAGCGCTACTCGACAAAACGCGGCTGCAAGGGATCCTGCGCGGAACTCCATCGGGCGAAGTGATGCTGGAAAAAGTGATGAGCGACGAAACCGTGCCCGCCGGAGAAATGGTTCTTACCAGTGGTGGAGATGGCGTCTTTCCCAAGGGTCTGCTGGTGGGCCGGGTGACGAGGGTCGCGCCGGGAAGTGAACTCTTCCTCAATATTCGGGTGCGTCCGGCGGCCGATCTCAGCAAGCTCGAAGAAGTGCTGGTGGTCACAAAGATTGATGAGAGGCAGGCCGAGCCCGACCAGACCGGCGCGGCGCGCGCCGTCGATATCCTGGCCGAGCGCCTTCCGTCGGTTCCTGCCAAGCCGGAAAATGCCGAGAAGGGCGGCGTGCCCGGCGCGGCTGCGCCAACAGATGCCGCGCCAAAGCCTGTCGGTCCAGCGACCGCCGGACCAACGGCGACGGGCTCCGATACTAAGCCGAAAACCGTGCCCCCGCAGGCCTCTACCAGCAGCGGCGCAACCGGTAACAGTGCCACGAAAGTCTCTCCCAAGCCCGTGAATGCGGCTGGCGAACCCAAACCGCAACCCGCCGTACAGGATAGTCCACACTAACTTGGCCATTACCTACACATCGGGAGAGCAGGTTGAGGTTTACCGGTTCAGCATTCCGGCGACGGTTCTGATTCCGCTGGCCGCTGTTTTCCTGCAGGCGTTTCTGCCGCTACGCTTTCGTTTTTTCTCGATCTTCGATCTTCCGCTGCTGGTCACGATCGGTTTCGCGACGGCGCGGCGCAGTCCGCTGGCTGGCCTATTAACCGGCAGCTTGATTGGCATTCTGCAGGACGCGCTGACGCATCATCCCATCGGGCTCTACGGAATTTCGAAGACGGTTGTCGGATTCGGCGCGTCCTCGCTGGGGATCAAGCTGGACGTGGAACATGCCGGCGCCCGTTTCCTGCTTACGATTTTCTTCTACGTGGTGCACGAGGTTGTCTACTTCATGATTGCCCGCGGCCTGGTGGGGTTGCACATGGAGTGGAGCTGGCCGCACGAATTACTCTCGGGCGTGGCCAATGCCGCGCTCGGAGTGCTGATCTTCATGCTCCTCGACCGGGTCAAGCAGCGCACATAGCCTACGTGAATATCGCGATGGCATAGGCCAGCGCAGCCGCGGCCAGCGTGGCGAAGAAATTCACTGCCTGGTTGTCGATCCAGCCGCGACGCTGGAGCGTGGCGCCGAGAATGCTGTCGATGAGCATTCCGGCGAATCCGGCGGTCACCGGAATCCAGAGCTGAGACCGAGGAATCATCCCGTCCACTGCTGCCACCGCCGCGATCACCAGACCGGCGGCCATGCCTGCCATGGTTCCGAGTAATGTGATGCCGCCGTCGGTCCCGGTTGGAACGCGTTCCCAAGTGGTGATCAGTCGCGCGTCCGGGCCGCGGTATTGCCCGATTTCGCTGGCCACCGTGTCCGTCGCAGCTTCCGCCAGAGCGGACAGCCCCGTGACCAGCCAGACCCGATTTCCGGTGGCGCCGAAAAGAATAGAACCCACCGCGGGAACTGCCAGATTGGCCAGCACTTGCCACGCATTTCGCCCCTCCCTGCGTTCTGCAAGTCCGAGCGACAGCTTGCGGCGATACCCCAGGCGGGTGGAGACCCAGGTGATCACAAACAGCGCCGCGAGCGCGGCAAATGCGCTGGGACCGGCGCCGGCCAGAAGCAGGAAACAGGCGAGAGCGCCCGCCAAAGCGCCGGCCCGATTGACTCCGCGCAGGGCGCGAGCCAGTACCGCGAAGCCCAACGTCACGGCCGCGGCAATGGCCAGCCGCTCCGGCGATGACGCCCAGGCGTGGAGACAGGGGTTTAGCATGAAAAGCCAGCTCTCAGCTGTCAGCTGTGAGCTCTCAGTAGAATCTCACGTCCAAGAAAACTGAGACCTGATAGCTGAGAGCCGAGAGCTGACTTTTGACGATCCGCGTTCGATAACACTATATTCGGTGTCGGGTGGCGCTGGACTACGTCATGTAGTGCTTGGCCTTTGGATTCGCCCCGTAATCTGGTGGCAGCACCCCCGCTCGATTTAGGCTACACTTCTGTACGCTTGGCGGTGTTCCGGGGGTCTGAACGCCTGGCTCGAATTTTGGACGTGTAGCGACGCGGCAGCGGTCGTCTCCACTTGGGGTGAAACCGATGGCAGCCTCAGTCTGGTCTGGATATCTTACGTTCGGATTAATCTCGATGCCCGTGCGTCTGTTTTCTGGCGCGCGCAGCAGCGGTATTTCGTTCAACCAGCTTCACCGCACCGATCACCATCGGGTAAAGCAGCAACTGATTTGCCCTGCGGACAACCAGGTGCTCGAGCGCAGCGATATCGTGAAGGGGTACGAATACCGTAAAGACGAATATGTGATTATCGATCCAGAGGAGATCAAGAAGATCGAACCCAAGACCGCGAAGACGATGGAGATCCTGGAATTCGTGAAGTCGAGCGAGGTGGATCCCGTGTACTTCGAATCGTCGTATTACATGGTTCCAGACGAAGCCGGGCGCCGCCCCTACGCGCTGCTCACCAAGGCGCTCGAGGAGAGCGAGTACGTCGCCATCGCCAAACTGACCATGCACAACCGGGAATACACTGTTTTCCTGCGTCCGCACAAAGGCGGGATGATGCTGCACACGATGTATTACGCGGAAGAAGTTCGCGAAGTCGAGTCGTTCGGCGCTCCCGATGTGGAGATTAAAGAGGCCGAAATCAAAGTTGCGCATCAACTCATTGAAGCACTGGCGGGCGAGTGGGATCCGGAAAAGTATCACGACACCTTCCAGGAAAATCTGAAGAAGCTGATTGAAACTAAACTGGAGGGCGGCGAAATCCAGGCTGCCGAGCAACCGAGGAAGCTGGCTCCGGTAGTGGATCTAATGGCGGCGCTGAAGGAGAGCCTGGCGCAAACGAAGAAGCCAGCCGGGTCGGAAAAAGTCGCGGAGATGCCTTCGGAGCGGCAACAGAAGGCCAAACGCGGGCGGGGATGAATCCCCGGTTGAGAATTGGCTTGCAGCGTCTCCGGCAGGCAGGGCAGTCGAAACCGCGACATTTCTGACACTGCACACAGGCGGGGCGGCAACCAAACTGCCCTCTGCCGGCTTCTTATCCACAGGGCGGGACAAACGGGCGAACTGCGCTGGCTGGACGGCCGAGGGTGGCTGATCCTACGTGATTCTGAGCGACTGATTTCCCCACTCGACCCGGTTCCCGATACAATAGCGGTTTCCGCGCAAGACCAACTTTTTCCATGGAGTTTGAATGAAGCGGTTTCTCTGGCTGGGATTCGTACTGTTTTTTTATTTGATCTGTACCGGGTGCGGCGACACTTTCCGCCCGATTATCATCCCGAATCCTCCCACCTTCCCGGACCCGAAGGCGGCGCACACGGTGGTGTCGATCAACGATAACGGAACGGTTGTGCCGGGCAGCGCCATGGTGATCGACGTCTCCGGCGACACCGAGGCCAGCGTTGTCAACGTCGGCCTTGCTCCCGTCCATGCGGTGCAGCAAAGCGCCAGCGAGGTTTTGGTGGTAAACCATTCCGTGACCGGGGCGGTGGCCGATTCCATCACCAAGCTGAATTTCTCGAGCACGGTCATAGGCAGCACGAACACCATCAGTCTGCCTCCGAATTCGGCGCCAAATTTTGTGGCGACCACCGAGGCGAACCAGGCCTACGTGTTGATGCCTGGCTACGTACCTCCGTCGGTCCAGGTGGTCAATACCATCTCCGACAATCTGGTTGCCACTATCCCCGTCGGAAACACGCCAGTCGCGATGGCGGAGACGCCGAACACCCAGAAGCTTTACGTGGCCAACCAGGGCGACAACACGGTCAGCGGCTTCAACACCAGTGACCGGTCGCAAAGGCCTCTCGACCTCAATGGCTTCTCGCCTTTTTCCGGCCCGCTCTGGGTGATTGCGCGCTCCGATAGCCAGCGCGTGTATGTGCTCAACGGCAATAGCGGCAATGCATTTGTAAGCACCATTGATACCACCGCCTCACTCGGCGATACAGTAGTCGACATCGTCGGCAGCAGTTTCGTTCCTCCCGCCGCGGCTTACATGCTCTACGACGGGCATCTGAACCGGCTCTACATCCCTGGAGGCAGCCAGTTGACGATGCTGGACGTTTCGCAGTCGCCCCCGCTGGTTCTTACGGGAGGCCCGATTGCGATTCCCACGGTTCAACCCACTTCACGCGCCGCAGGGGATCCCTGCTCAGGTACTTCGACAGCAACCCTGAATACAATTGCCGTCGCCGCCCTGCCCGATGGCAGCCGCGCCTATGTTGGGTCGTACTATGAAAACGCGGTCGGAAGCACCGAGTACATTTGCCCACAGGTGGCAGTGATTGATGTGGCGAGCAACACCGTTAAGAGCTACTTTGCGGTTCCGGGCTTTGTCGCTTACGACGCTTTCTGCTCCCTCACCCGCTTCCGTTTGATGATGGCCGCTGCCGGCGATAGTTCCCGTGCCTACCTCGCCAGTTGCGATGGAGGGATGGTCAACATCATCGATACCGCCAGCGACACCTATGT
>PMBA01000212.1:5470-11781 GCA_003152795.1 Acidobacteriaceae bacterium
GCGACCGCAGACCGTTCCACCGCGGGCCGGCGGTGGTGCCGCAGCGCCACATTCATGAACACGTTGCCGCTGGAAGTATTGAAGCCCAGGACAAGGGCCTCGGTATCTTCGCTGCTCTTGCTTCCCTGGTCAGACGTGTGCAAGGTTGGCGGACGAACGTGGAAGTGAAATCCCTGGTCGTTGAGCGTGGTGACGGCGTTGCCAATGATCTGGTTGGCCAGTTCACAGACCGCTTCGCGTACCAGATCGGCGTCGGTTTCGGCGACTTCGACGCCAGCCAGACGACTGGCGAGTTGCACCGCGGTTTCAAGGTCGACATCAAAAATGATCCGGCCTTCGATCTCACCCATCAGGCAAACCTCGGCCGCGATTCCTTTTCTCCGGTACGCTTCCTCTTCCATGCTGAGGTTCTCGATGGAAATGGGAGAGTGCAGTGCCTGGGCCAGCACGGCGTCGGCCGAATTAATGAAAGGCTGAATCAGGTCCATCCGCATTGACTAGGCTCCAGCGCCGGCACCGCGCGTCGTCACTCCGTCGTCACGCATTACGTACTTGATGACTTCATAGAGAACTTCCGGCTTCACTGGCTTCTGCACGAAGTGGCGTGCGCCCCGCTGCAACGCGGCCACGATATTCTCCTGGTAGCCGACCGACGACACCATCACGATGCGGGCGTTGGGATGGTCGCGCACAATCTTCTCCGCCGACTCGATGCCTTCCATCTGCGGCATGGTGATATCCATCAGAACGATGTCAGGGGTGAGCCGTTCGTACTCGCTGATTGCCGAAACTCCGTCGCCAGCCTCGCCGACTACCAGTCCGCCGAAGCTTTCGACCATCCGGGCCAGGTTCTTGCGGGCGAACACGGAATCATCCACGATCAGATAGCGCACCGGCTGTCCGTCTTCGCTTCGCTTTACGGGTGCAAACTTTTCCATGACACTCCTCCACGACTACCACTTAATCACGATCTACCTACTCCTCGATAGATGACTCTAGTTACTTCCGCCAGTGGTCGCCCGCTTCGCCTCGGTGCCGTCCCCCCGGCTGTGGTCATACCCGCAGTGTGCCTGCAAAACACCTGGGAGGTCCTGGAGGTCCGCGATACGCATCACATAGCCGCGTTCGATGGCCACCTTGGGCATGCCGAAAACCACGCATGTCGCCTGGCTCTGGGCCACGGTGAATCCTCCGGCGGCCCGGATCTGTCCCAGTCCGGCTGCCCCATCTTCTCCCATGCCGGTCATCAACACCGCCATGGCTTGCGAGCCAAATTCTTCGGCCACGCTGCGGAATAGCACGTCCACGGAAGGACGGTGTCCGTTCACCGGGGGGTCTTCGGTTAGCACGGCAACGTTCCCCAGCGGCAATTTCCTCACTTTCATGTGCCGGTTTCCGGGACAAACCAGCGCCCGTCCGGCGACCAGCAAGTCCCCTGACTGAGCTTCCTTCACCCGGATTGGGCAGCTCCGGTCCAGGCGCTTGGCAAACAGTTCGGTGAACCCCTCCGGCATATGCTGGACCACGAGGATGCTGCCTGAAAATTCCGCGGGCAGTTGCGAAAACAGGTATTGCAGAGCATTCGGACCGCCAGTGGAAACTCCGATGGCGACGATGTGCGTGGGCGCCACGGGCCGCAGCTTGCCCAGTTGCGGGCTTCGTGTTTCCACCGGCAGGAACTGCGCCTGGACTCCGGCGCTCTCCGCCGCGGCGTGGATCTTCCTGATCAACTCGTTGGCAATCTCAGGCATGCGCGCGGAAACGTCCCGCGGCTTGGCCACGAAATCGAACGCGCCCAGCGCCAGCGCCTTGAGCGTGATGGCCGCTCCGGCGGTGCTGTGCGAACTGACCACGATCACCGGCAGCCGCCAGCGGCGCATGATTTCTTTCAGGGTATCGATCCCATTCAGTCCGGGCATTTCGAGGTCGAGCGTCACCACCTGGGGCGCGAGGTCCTCGATTTTTTTCAGTCCAAAATTGCCGTCGATGGCCGTGCCCACAACCTCGATGGAGTCATCGTGTTCGAGGATCTTGGGGATGAGCTTGCGCATGAGCGCCGAGTCGTCCACCACCAGAACCTTGACCGGCTTTTTCATGCCCGCCCCCCCACCGTGCAGTGTGCCCGCGTATCAGGAGTCGCCATTCCACCAGCGCTTGCCATCGACTCGACCGGTGCGACACTCGACAGCAGACCCGACATCTGCGTGTTCGTTGCAGCCACCCGTCCACGCGTGAAGCGATCCATGAGGGCGATCATGTTCAGGATCAGAACCACCTTCCCATTGCCCAGAATCGAAGCTCCACTCACCAGGTCGGTTGTGATCGACTGGTCGTCGAGCGCCTTGATGACCAACTCCTCTTCGCCCTCCATTTCGTCGACGATGACACCGAACTTGCGCTCCCCGCTATGGATCACCAGCACGAATACCTTGCGCCGCGCTGTTTCCGGCAGGGTTGGGGGCTTTGCACCCAGACGCAGCAGCGGCAACACGTCGTTGCGCAGTTGCAGGACCTCGTAGTGCTCCACCTGATGGATATCTGCTTCAAACGCTCGCGCGATCTCCGCCACGGCGTTCAGGGGCAGAGCATAGAGGCGCCCCTCCACGCAAAATAACAGGGCTCGGATAATGGCCATGGTCAACGGAAGGCGCAGCCGGAAGGTTGTGCCGCGTCCCAGCGCAGTTTCGATCTGCACCGTGCCCTTCAGGTGTCCCAGCACGCTATGGACTACATCCAGACCCACGCCGCGGCCCGAGAGTTCGGTGATTTCTTCGGCGGTGGAGAATCCCGGCTGCATGATCAGATCCAGAGTCTCGGTCTCGGTCAGGCGTGCGGCCTGTTCAGAGGTCAGCAATCCCTGGGACAAGGCGCGCTGCCGCACTTTGTCCGGATCAATGCCAGCCCCGTCGTCGGAGAGCTCGATGACCACGTGGTTTCCCTGATGGTAGGCGCTCAAACGCAATGTTCCCTGCGGCCGCTTGCCGGCGCGCACCCGTTCCTCGGTTGTTTCGATGCCATGGCCGACGGCATTTCGTATCATGTGGGTCAGCGGCTCGGCGATCGCGTCCAGAATGCTTTTGTCGAGATCGGTTTGCCCGCCCTTCACCAGCAGGTCGACTTCTTTTCCGCACTGTCGCGCCACGTCCCGCACAATGCGCGGGAACCGCCGAAACAGTTGATCGACCGGGACCATGCGAATCTTCATGACCGAGTGCTGCAGATCGTTCAGGACCCGCCCCTGGAATGCCATGGCATCGGAAAACTTTCCCCGCAAGACATCTTTCGGAAAACGCTGTCCAAATTCCAACAGCGTCTGCTGGAACATCGATTTCGCCAGGATAAGTTCGCCGACCAGATTGAGGACGTTGTCGATTCTTTCCGAATCCACCCGCAGTACGTTGTCGGGGCCGCCTGGCATCGCGGCTGCCGCAGACTGCTCCCCGGCCGGAGTAGCGTCGCTGGCAGTGACGTGGGCGCCCGCCGGGGCCGCATCCTCTTCTTTGTTCTTGCCCGCAGAATCCGGGACGGAAACGGTTGGCAGCCGGTAGGACGGGGCCAGAGCGCGCAGGGGCTTGACTCGCACGTTTAGCGCAATCGACGGAATGCTGCATTTCGCCCGGATCTGTTCCACCGGTTTTTCCGACGCGAGCGCCGCTTCGATCCGGTCCCCGGGACCAAGACTGCCTTCGAGTGGGTATAGCGCCAGTACTTCGCCGAGGCCGGAAAGGGCGAGTTGAATCATCTGCCGCGCCGCGATGGGCATGCCGCATTGCGGGTCTACCTGTACCGCTACGTGATGAACCTGCTTCCCGTCCGCCGCCGCCCGGGTGATCGCCAGTTGATCGTATTCCGACCACGGGCTTGTCTTCGCGCTGGCTTTCTTCTTTTTTGCTGGTTCCGTGCCGCTTGGGGCCGGGTGCGCCAGATGAGCTATGTCCATCCGCAAAGCCTGGATGCTGGGGAGTTTCGTACCTTTCCGGTATGCCTCTAACACCGCCGCAAATACGTCGGCCGCGCGCAACGCGAGTTCGGGAACCGAAGCCGCCGCTGCCGTGTTCCCCAGGACGTCCTCGAATTCGTGGCACAGTTCGCTGAGTTCCCGGAAACCGCAGGCGGCAGCGTCGCCCTTCAACGTGTGCACGGTCCGCCGCAGGCTGCGGGCCGTCTCCGCATCGCCGGGCGATTTCTCCAGTTGCATCGCTTCGTCGTTCAGCTTCTGGACGAGTTCCCCCGCCGTTTCAAAAAACAACTGGCGGAGTTCCGTCATCCGGTCGTCGGGGGGAGCGGTCACGCCGGCACCTCGACTCGCTGGTAGGCGGTGCCGTTGTAGCGATGCAACATCTGAAATTTGTCTGTCATCCCCAGCAGGCTTTCGGCGTGGCCGACGAACAGGTATCCATGGGGATTCAGGCAGCGGTAAAACTTCTCGACCAGCCGCTTCTGCTCGGCTTCGTCGAAATNNTACATCATCACGTTGCGGCAGAAGATGATGTCGTTGCGCTGCGGCAGGTATTCGGTCTTGAGGTTGTGAAAGTCGAAGTGCACCAGTTCCTTGACGTTCTTCTTCACCGCGTAGCGGTCGCCCACTTTGTCGAAGTAACGCATGCGGTAGCTGTAGTCGACCGCCGACATCTGATGCTCGCCATACGAACCCACCTGGGCGGCACGCAAAACCGAGTAGTTAATGTCGCTGGCCAGGATCTCCACCCGCCACGGCGGGGGTACCAGAGGCTTCGGAACCGGCGATTCCAGCGGCACCGGATGGCGCAGATAGTAGTGCGACAGGGCATCGGCCACCTGCATGGCCAGGGTGTAAGGTTCCTGTCCGGTGGAGCAGCCCGCGCTCCAGATCCTTATGCTGTAGTCGCGGCGTTCCTGCTTGCGCTGCAGCAGATCGTCCATCACGTCCCGCTGAAACAGTTCCAGTTGCGCTTTGTTGCGGAAGAAGCTGGTCTCATTGACCGTGAGTTTTTCCAGGAGATGAAACAGTTCCTGCTTCCCCGGTTGGCTGATGAGCAGGCGATAGTAACTGTAAAACGAATCCAGTTCGCACTCCTTCATCCGGCGCAACAAACGGTCCTGGAGAAAAGGGGTGCGCCGCTCGTCGAAGTGCATGCCGCACTCCTGGTAGACCAGCGTCTGCAGCAGCTTCAATTCCGTCTCGGTGAGTGCGGGGATTTCGCTGGTGTTCATGTGGGTTCAGTTCGTCTTCTACTTGCCGGCCGAGGCGCTCCTGGCTCCTGTTGTTGCTGTCCCCGTCTGGACACTTCCGGACGCGGCCCGTTTTTCCGCCGACTTGTCCTCCGGCACTTCCTTGCCAACCTCGCGCGCCGCTAATATCTTGCTGATATCCAGCAGAATGATCAGCCGTCCCTGGTATTTGCCCAGGCCGGTCACACAGTCCAATCCGCCTTCCTGCATCATGACGGGCGCGGGCTCGATGTCGCTTTCGGGAATCTTCAGGACTTCCGACGCCGAGTCCACAATCATGCCCACGAGGCGGCCCCGGTGTTCCACGACCAGAATGCGGCTGCGCCGGTCGATCCCCGCGGACGGCTTTCCGAAGCGCTTCCGCAGATCCACGACCGAGACAATCTTGCCGCGGAGGTTGATCACCCCTTCCAGATAATCGGGTGCGTCCGGCACCGCGGTGATCTCCGGCACACGGACGATCTCATGCAGCGAGGTGATGGGCACGCCATAGGTTTCGCGGCCCACCCGGAACCCCACAATTTGTGTTTCCCGGCTCATGAGTGAATTTCCCTCAACGGGATGATCCCGCCGCNNCGGTCCATCGAATCCAGCAGACCCTGCGACATCTTGGACATCTGGTCGGAGGAAGCGGCCAGTTCCGTGGAACCGGACGTGGACGACTGCACCAGTTCGCGCATGCGCTCCATCGCCTGCACCACCGCTTGCGCCCCGGAAGCCTGTTCTTCCACCGCCGAGTTAATCTCGTGTGTGATTTCGTTCAAGCGCGTTGTGGCGCGGGCGATCTGGGTCGAACCATGCGACTGCTCGTTAGTGGCTGCCCCGATTTCCTGCGCGAACTTGTACACTTCCGTCACCACGTTCGATATTTTTCGCAGCGCGGCATTCAATTCCTGTCCCAGATTCAGCCCCTCGTTCACGATGGTCGTGCTCTTTTCCATGTTCTCCACCGCTTTGCGCGCTTCCTTCTGGATGCTCCCGATCAGCTCCGAAATCTCCTTGGTGGACTGCGCCGATTTTTCCGCCAGCTTGCGGACTTCGTCCGCCACCACCGCGAATCCCAGGCCGTGCTCGCCCGCCCGTGCCGCTTCGATGGCGGC
>PMBA01000214.1 GCA_003152795.1 Acidobacteriaceae bacterium
TGTGAGCCGAAAAATGGACCAGACCCTATACCGTTGCGCTTTTTCGCCGTTTCGGGCGGTGCTAGCATGAAGAACTGATCTTGGGGCAAATAAAAGGACTCCGTATCTTGGCTGCGACAAATCCACAAGAGCAGGCGACTGAGCGGTCGCTTGCAGCCAGGAAAGGAGTCCACCATGATGGTATTGGGCGTGCCGACCGACGTCAAGACGTTCTTTGCGAAACCCGTTCGCGGTTGTGCCAAGCCGATTCGCGGTTCCTTGGCGGCCATGGTGCTGGCCTTTCTCTTGGCCCCCAATCGCCGTTGTCTGAGAACGGTGGCGGGCAGTGTGCTCGGACACCGCTGCCATGTCGCAACGATCTCCCGCCGCCTGACCAATCCTCAGTGGAAGACCCGCGACTGGTACACCACGCTCTGCGAGGGGCTCCAACGGACGATCGACCGCTACGAACGGCAGCAGGCCCGAGGCCGGCGGCGGCAATGGATCGTGGCAATCGACACGACGTATCACGCCACGATGTCGGAGCAGATGGAAAACCTGATCGTGATGTCGCGGCGGAAGGATCCCCGGCGGCAGACGACCCGCCAACACGCTTTCCTCATGGGGCTGGTGTTGACGGATCGCGGGGCGCGGCTTCCGCTGCCGAGGAAGAGCTACTACACGAAAGAATACTGTCGCAAGCACGGGCGGCGGTTCCGCACGACGGTCCAGCTTGCAGCGGATTTGATTCGCGAGTTGCGCGTCCCCGACGATGTAGACGTGATCGTCGTGTTCGACAGCGCCTTCGACGCCGAAGTCATTCACCGCGTGTGCCGCCGACGCAGTTTTTGTGCGGTTTTTCCCATCGATCCCAATCGGGTCCTGGCCCGCACGGCGGAGCAGGATGCCGCGTTTGTTTCCGGGGAGAAAGTGGTTGCCTGGACACGGAGTTGGTCGCGGAAGGAGTTTGCCCTGGTCGAGCTCGCGATGGACAGCGAAGACCACGTCTTCGCCCGTCGGCGTCATGCCGACAATCTGCGAGTCAAGAAGACGAAGCGGCGATATGCCGCAGCAGCGCGCCGTGCGACAGTTTCCAAACTGGGAGACTGCCTGATCGTGGCGTCGTACAAGGAGAACCCGAAGGTGCAACTTTTGCCGGGCCAATCGGCCGAGTGGTGGGCGTATCACAAGGCCCCGGTGTCGTACCGCAAGGAAGATGGTCGCAAGCCGGCACGCTGGCACGGTAAGGTGCTCGCCTGCACCGATCCGACGGCGACCGTCCGTCAGGTGATCCAGTGGTACGAGGTTCGCTGGCAAGTGGAGTTGTTCTTCCGCGAGCTGAAGAGCCGGATGCAGTTCGAGCGTTACGTGTTGATGAAGTTCGAGGCGGTGGAGCGTTACTTGGATTTGTTGCTTATGGGGCTGTTGCTCTTGGAGCAACAGCGGCTGCGGGACATGCAGCGCGACGGGGACGAGGTGGGAGAACTCTGGGTTCAAGCCCGCACGACCGACCGATTGCGGATGCTGGAGGTATTGTGCCAACAGTGGAACGTACAGTACCTCAAGCAGTGCCTTCGCACGCCGGGCGGCACTCGCCGCGTGCTTCGGGAGTTGCTTCGACGGGTTCCCTGCCAGGTCGCGTAAGGTCATGGCCGCAAAACTGCCCTCAAACCCCTGGAAAACAAGGCTTTCCCCTGTGTTTCACCGGAAAAAGCGCAACGGTATAGGTTCGCCCCCCAATCTTGTCAATAGGGCATCTATTTGACAAGGAGACTTATATGGAGCGCGAACTCTGGAGAATACTATACCTCTTGACACAGGAATTGGACAACCCGTTTGGTGCTTGGCTGTATTCCACGACGGACGTGCTGGCGGCCTATTTCTGGGCAGTGTTGCATGACCGCCCAACGAGCTGGGCGGCCGATCCGAGGCAATGGCCGGACGACTTGCGGCCGGCCTTGCTTCCGTGCCAAAGCACGCTCAGCCGACGATTGCGGCGGCCAAAGACGGTGGAACTGATGACGGCGGTTGAGGAGCATCTCTTGGCATTGATCGTGGTTGGGAGTTGTCTCGTGCAGATCATCGACGGCAAGGCGCTGGCGGTGAGCGGCGTAAGCAAAGACCCAGATACAGGTTACGGCCGCGGCGCGGGCGGAAACCAGAAGGGTTATAAATTCCATGCCGTCTGGGGCGCAGGGCCGATGCCAATCGCTTGGGGGCTGGCGCCCATGAACGTCAGCGAGAAAACCATGGCGCGCCACCTGATTCCTACCTTGCCAGGCGGCGGTTACCTGCTGGCCGATTCGCAGTACGACGCGAACCCCTTGTACGACTTGGCCGCTGAAGCGGGATTCCAGTTCGTGGCCAAAAAGATAAAGGATCGTGGGCGTGGTGGATTGGGTCATCGTCGCCAAAGTGCCGGTCGGCTCCGCTCCATCGGACTGCTCACGACAGCGTTTGGCCGGGCATTGTCCAACTACCGCAATACGATCGAATGCCGGTTTGGCGCATGGGTCTCCTTCGGCGGTGGGCTTGCTCCCTTGCCTGCCTGGGTCCGTCGCTTCAGCCGTGTACGCAATTGGGTTCAAGCCAAGATCCTGGTAAGCGGTGCTCGATGGCTGTTTTTGCATGGATCACACAAGCTAGCACTTGCATAATCGTGTAAATCGCTGGGCTATTTTCAATCGTCCCTCCGGGACGTTCCGGCCCTTACCCTCTCCACGGCCGTTTTCGATCCGCGGACTTCTGAACGTTCTCGATGGCGATCTTCACGTCGGTT
>PMBA01000374.1 GCA_003152795.1 Acidobacteriaceae bacterium
AGCGAAGCGAAGGACCTATGCATTCCGCGGCCCGGTACATGGGTTCTTCGCTCAGGATGACACCCCCCTACCGTGGTGTGGAACTCCCAGCACCGCACGGGTGTCCAATGTTTCAAGACACGCGCGTGCCTGAGATAGGAATACCGAATGGGGTTCTCAGGCGGTGGTTCGTTTTCAACAGGACCAAAGATGAACGTCACTCCTTTGATTGACGTTCTGCTGGTGCTCATCATCGTGTTCATGGTGGTTGTGATCGAGCAGCGGCCAACCGGATTGCAGACAGAGCTCCCGCAGTCTAGTGCAAAAGATCCCTCGATCCCGCCGCCGCAGCGGACGATCGTGATTCAGATCCATCACGCGAAGCCGGGAGCTGGCCGTTCTCAGGCAGAACATCCGCAGGTGATGGTCAACGAAGAAGCGGTGGAATGGGATCACTTGCGCGAACGCCTGCGCGATATTTTCGCCATTCGCGTCGAGCGCATCGCCTACGTCGAAGCCGATAACGACATCGATTTCCAGGACGTGGCGGACGTGATCGCAATTGCCCGGATCGCAGGCGTCGACCGCGTGGGGTTGCTGACCGAGGACGGGAAGCATGTTCCGATGACGGGCTGAGGCACTCCGCGATTGCCTAGCGACATTCAGACCCTTAAGGCTGTAAACACCGCAGGATTATTTCTTTCGAACAACCTTCGAGACGTGCGTGGCCAGCAACTGATCGAATGCTTCTTGCTGCTGGTTGTTCTGAAAAACTCGCTTGGGAATCACTGTGAACGTTCGGGATCCGTAATAAAGCACGTATGAATGGGCATCAACCAGAGCTCGCGAATACAAATCCCAAGCCAGATGGGAGTCGATGTGCGCTGTTTGGAAGTGGATGCCCTCTGGAGAGAAGGTTAGTGAGTACTTATCGCGAAACTTCGGTTCTCGGCGGAAAATCAACGGCGGGATGACGAAGAAGGCAGCCAAGAGAATCACGGCGAATGCTATGGAAGCGCCAAGAAACACCTTGCTGCTCAGAGACGGCCAGAGGTAGATGCCCGCAGCCCCGACCGCAACAGCCGCGCAGATGTCTAGCCAGAGACGCAGGCGGTCGGCATAGTGAGCACGCAAGGCTCGCACGTAGTCAATCTCTGAGTAGCGAAAAGAAAGACTGACAGGTGAATTAGTCACGGTTTTCACTTCCAGTGAAGGCAATACTAGCTCAGTCCCGCGCCCGGTTCTTAATCCAGATCGGCGACCCCATGAACCCAAACGCCGCCCGAATCTGGTTTTCCAAAAATCGCTCATAGGAAAAGTGCAGCTTCACCGCGCGGTCGGTGAAGAGCACGAACGTAGGCGGCGCCACTCCCGCCTGCGTCATGTATTTGATTTTCACGCGCTTGCTCACAGGGACGGAAGCGCGGTCAAAATCAACCGTCTTCAGGAAACGGTTCATCTCTCCGGTCGTGATGCGCTTGCGCCGCTCGGCGGCCACCTTCTCGATGAGCGGAAGAATTTTTTCCGTGCCCTTCCCAGTGTGCGCCGAAATAAACAGCACCGGAGCGTAGGCCAGAAACTTGAGCCCGTAACGCAGCCGCTCTTCGTAGAGAGCGCGGTCCTGAGGACGCTTCGCATCCTGAATGCGCGCCGTTTTCGACTGGCTGACCGCCCGCTTCTCGCCGCTCGCCACCAGATCCCATTTGTTCACCACGATAATCACCGAGCGTCCGCTCTCATGCGCATAGCCTGCGATGTTCGCGTCCAGCCCGCTGGCGCCTTCGGTAGCATCGACCATGAAGAGCACGATGTCGGCGTCTTCGATGTTTTTGCGCGCCATGACCACCGAAAGCTTCTCGGCCATCAGATGCGTCTTGCCTTTGCGGCGGATGCCGGCCGTGTCGACAAACCGAATCTTGCGGCCTTTGTACTGGATGACTTCGTCGATGGAATCCCGCGTGGTGCCCGCGATGGGCGAGACAATGGCGCGATCGATCCCCGTGAGTTGATTGAGCAGCGTGGACTTTCCGACGTTGGGGTGCCCGATGATCGCGACCCTGATTTCATGCGGCTCCTCGGAAGTGGGCGTATCTTCATCCCCGTTTTTCTCCGCGAACTCTGCGTCCTCTGCGGTTGTCTTTGGTTTTGCCGGCAGCACCTTAAGAATAGCGTCAAGCAGGTCGTCGACCCCGCGCCCGTGCTCCGCCGAAATTGGAAACATATTCCGCATTCCGAGCACATGAAACTCGTCAAGCAATCCATCCTGCTTGTCTGAGTCCATCTTGTTGACGGCCAGAAAGAGCGGCTTGCCGGTGCGCGCCAATAGCCGAGCCAACTCGCGGTCGGGGCCGGCAAGCTCTGTGCGCGCGTCGACGACCATGACAATCGCCGCCGCTTCTTCGAACGCAACTTTGGCCTGACGGAAAATTTCGGCGGGTATGAAGTCTTTGTCGTCGGGAACGATGCCGCCCGTATCCACCACCCGAAATTCGTGCCCGAGCCATTCCACCTCGCCATAAAGGCGATCGCGCGTGATGCCGGGTTCGTCGCCAACGATGGCGCGCCGCGATCCCGTCAGATGGTTGAACAGCGTCGATTTGCCCACGTTCGGGCGTCCGACGATAGCGACCAGCGGGGATAGCTTCTTTTTGCTCAAAGTGATTGAGCTGCGGGCCATCGGCCCGCGAGCGGCGAGCGCAGGTTCGCTCGTAGCTCGCGGCTCGTAGCTCGCGGCTCTAACGCTATTATAGAGACTCCGTGCCTTCATCATCCCATCCCGTGTCTCCCGCTGCGGGATTCTCGCTCTACCAGTTCTTCGCCCCCGGCGGCTTGCTCTCGAAGACGCACCCCGCTTATGAATTTCGTCGCGGGCAGTTACAGATGGCGCAGGCAGTCGAACAGGCCCTCGAAGAGAAACGCCACCTGATCGTCGAGGCCGGCACCGGTACCGGCAAGACCCTGGCTTATCTGCTGCCCGTGATCCGCTCAGGCAAGCGAGTGATCATCTCAACCGGCACGAAGAACCTGCAGGAGCAGCTCTTCTTTAAGGATGTCCCGGCGCTGGANNGGTCGCAACAACTATCTCTGCCGCAAGAAGCTCTTCGACCTCACCGATCAGCCGGTTCTCAGCGGGCTGGAAGAGATTGAGCATTTCCGCGCCATCGCCGCCTGGGAGAAAACAACGCAGACCGGCGATCGCGCCGAACTCGCCGAACTGCCCGAAGCCAGCGCTCTCTGGCACAAGCTCGATGCGCGGGCCGATACCTGTCTCGGCCAGAAATGCAAGGACTATGACCGCTGCTTCATCACCGAGATGCGCCGCCACGCGGCCGAGAGCGACATCATCATCGTGAACCACCACCTGTTCTTCGCCGACCTCTCCATCAAGCTCGAAGCCGAGGGCGCGCCCGACGCCGGCGTGCTTCCCGAGTGCGGGGCGGTGATTTTCGACGAGGCGCACGAACTGGAAGATATCGCCGGCAGCTACTTCGGGATTTCGGTCAGTAACCTGCGGATGGACGAACTGACGCGCGATGTTGAACACCTCTTGCACCGCGAGAAACTTTACACCCCCCAAATGTCGGGAGCGATTCAATCGCTGCGGGAGCGCTCGCAGCTGTTTTTCTCGCTGCTGCCCGCGAACGAAGGACGGTTCGCCTTCGACTCCCGCCGCGAGTTTCTGGAGGAAAACGGCGAGGAATTTCTTGCCCTCAATCAATCGCTGTACCGCCTGGGCGCGGAACTGGAGCAGCTTCCGCAGAAGCCCGAAGAAGTTTTCACCCTCACACGTCGAGCGCAGCAACTGCAAGTGCAGCTTCGCTTCGTCATGGAAAACGAGGACCCGAACACGGTCTTCTGGATCGAGCGCAGGGGATTCCGTGGGGCGCCCGGCGCAGCTTTGAAAGGGCGTGGCTCTAGCCACGCCGCAGCCAAGCCGTTTGGAGATGGGGCTTCAGCCCCTGAGGGACGTCCTGGCGGCCGCACCAATGTTTTTCTGCAGGCAACCCCCATCGAAGTCGGACAGATTCTGCGCGAGTGCCTCTGGTCGAAGCTGGAAACGTCAGTCTTGACCTCGGCGACGCTGGCCGTGGGCTCCGGTTTCGACTACATAAAGCAGCGGCTCGGGCTCGACCATGCGCGCGAATTGATCGTCCCCTCGCATTTCGATTACGAGAGTCAGGCCATTCTTTACGTTCCGCCCGATCTGCCCGATCCCCGCACCCCGCAATTTGCCGCCGAGGCCGCCAGCGTGATCCGGCGCCTGTTGCAGATTACCCGAGGGCGCGCGTTCGTGCTCTTCACCAGTTACGCCCAGATGAACGACATTTACGAGAGGCTGCTTGGCCAGTTGGAATTTCCCGTACTCAAGCAGGGCGACGCTCCGAAATCGGCGCTGCTCGAGCAGTTCCGGCTCACTCCACACGCCGTGTTGTTTGGAACGTCGTCATTCTGGCAGGGCGTGGACGTGCAGGGCGAGCAGTTGAGCTGCGTGATTATCGATCGCCTGCCCTTTGCCGTGCCCAGCGATCCGGTAGTCGCGGCTCGGGTCAAGGCCATCGATGCGGGCGGCGGCAACGCCTTCTTCGAATACCAGGTGCCGAGCGCGGTCATTACCCTGAAACAGGGGTTTGGGCGACTGATCCGGTCCCTGCACGACCGCGGCTTGCTCGCTTTGCTCGATAACCGGATTTTGAAGAAGCAGTACGGGCGCGTGTTTGTAGAGAGTCTGCCGCCTTATAGCAGGACCACAGACCTGAAAAAAGTGGAAGAGTTTTTCGGATTGGATCCCCAATGAGTGTAGTCGATCTCGTGTGGTGGCGGGGATTTGCCCCGTCACCACACAATAAAACTACTCCGCTGCCGGGGCTTCTTTGTCGACAACCACCTTCAAGTGCGTGGTCACGTCCTTGTGCAGCTTGATGGGAACGATGAATTCGCCGATGGTCTTCAGCGGTTCGTGCAGCTGAATCTTCCGCCGATCGATGTGGAAGCTTTTCTTTTCCAGCGCTTCTGCAATATCCCCCGCCGTGACCGATCCAAACAACTGATCGCCCTCGCCGGACTTGCGCAGGAACTTCACCTCGAGCCCGTCAAACTGCTTGGCTAGCGCTTCTGCTTCCGTCTTCTCCTTGGCGGAGCGGCGCACGGCGGCGGCCTTCATCTGCTCGATGACGGTCTTGTTGGCGACCGTGGCTTCAATCGCCAGTTTCTTGGGCAGCAGAAAATTCCGCCCGTAGCCCTCGGCCACTTTCACTACCTCGCCACGGTTGCCCAGCTTCGGCACATCTTCTTTCAGGATGACTTCCATGAATAACTCCGTTTCGTAAGTAACCTGGTCGTCAGTCGCCTGTCATTGGTCGTCTGCAGATTTGCGAACAGTCAACAAGTCAACAAATGTCCTGATTGCCGCGGACTGCGAACGACGAACGACCAACGACGAACGACCGCTTTGAATTTACTGCGCGCGTCCGGCGAACGGCAGCAGCGCGATATTGCGCGCCTGCTTGATCGCCCTCGACAATCGGCGCTGGTGCGGCGTACACACGCCGGTCAGCCGTCGCGGAGTGATCTTGCCGCTTTCCGCCACGAACTGCGCCAGCAGACGCACATCCTTGTAATTGACCGCTTCGATCTTCTCGACGCAGAACTTGCATACCTTCTTGCGCCGGAAGAATTTACGGCCACCTTCGCGGGGACCGCCAGGGCCTCCGCCAGGACGTGGACCGCGCGGCGGCCCGCTGCGCTCCGGACGCTCACTACGCTCGGGACGGGTTTCACCGCCGCTTGCTCCCGCATGCGCGGCTGGTGCTTTTGTTTCTTCTGCCATAGTGCTCCTGCTTTCTAAGAATGCGGCTTTGGGAAGGTCACGGCTTCAGCCGTGCCGCAAAGCGCCCGGAAAAATGCGGGCTTTAGCCCCTGAGGTCGAGCGCCTCGCCCCTTTTCGTTAGCCCTCAGTTCTGACTAAACTGGCGCCGAGGCCGGTGTTTCCGCGGCCGCTTCCGGCGCCGCCGGTGTTACGGGCGCTACCGGCGCAGCGACTGCCGCCGGCTGTGCGCTAACTTTCTTTTTCGCGTCGCGGAGTTTCTTGATCTTGTCCAGACGCTTCAGCTCCTCGTCCGTGCGCACCGTAAGGAACTTGATCACCGGCTCGGTCACGCGCAGGCGGCGTTCGACTTCATGCACCGTCGCCCCGCCGGCTTCAATCAACATGAGCACAAAGATGCCATCGTTAAACTTGCCCACCCGGTAGGCGAGACGGCGCTTGCCCCAGACTTCGCTCTTGGCGATTCCCCCGCCCGAGGTCACCGAAGACTCCAGCGTCGAAATCAGCTTGTTCAGATCCTCGTCCACCATGTCGGGCCGGACGATGAACATCAATTCATATTTACGATTCATTCGTTATCTCCAAAATCTCTCCTGCATCAGGTCGGTATGGGAACGGGACCCCGCCACCACACCGATACTATTGCGGCTCTTCTCCCGCTTCGTTCTTGCGATTGAACCGGTTCATCGCCGCCGCTGGTCCCTCTTTCAAAATCATCTCGACCGCCTGCGCAGCCGTATCGAGAACTTCGTCCACCAGTTCGAACTGCGCCTTGCGGAACGGCGTCAGAACATATTTCACACTGTCCGCGACTTTGCGGTCGGGCGCTATTCCCAGCCGAATCCGCAAAAACTCTTCGGTACCGAGAGCGCCGAGGATCGACTCCATCCCATTGTGTCCCGCCGAACTGCCCCGCTGCCTTATTCGAATCGTGCCCAGCGGCAGGTCGAGCTCGTCGTAAATCACCATCAGGTCGCGCTGCACATCCACCTGGTGCTCGGCGACCAGTTCCCGCACCGAAAGCCCACTCAGGTTCATGTAGGTTTCCGGCTTGGCCAGCACCGCCGGCTCTCCCGCGACCGTTGCCCGCGCGGTCAGCGCCCGGCATTGCCGATTCCTGACTTCGATCCCCAGTCCGTTGGCGATCCGATCGACCGTCAGGAACCCGAGATTGTGCGGCGTGAACTGGTACTCGATTCCGGGGTTGCCCAAACCGACAATCAGTTTCACGAGTCAGCTCTTAGCTTCGGTGCCCCAGGTTCGCGCCCGTCCTTTGGACGCTAACCTGGGAGCGGGCCAGCAGCTATTTCTTCTCTTTCTTCTCGGCCTTTTCCGGCTTGGCCTTGGCCTTGGCATCGCCTTCGGCCTCCGCTTCACCCTCGGTCTCCTGCTTGCCCTTCTTAATCACCTCGGGCTCAGCCGGAGTTGCCGCCGCGTCCGCCACCACTTCCGGAGCCACCACCACTTCTTCCTTCACCGTCGTGATGTGCGCGATCATCTGGTTTTCTTCGGTCAGGAACTTCAGCTTCTCGCTGTGCGGGAGATCCTTCACGCGCACTTCCACGCCGAAGACCAGATGGCTGATGTCCACTTCGATGTTCTTCGGAATGTCCGCCGGCAGGCATTCAATTTCGATCGCCCGCAGCAACTGTTCAAGGATGCCGCCCTCGGTCTTCACCCCCACGGCCTCTCCTTTGAGCACCACCGGAACCGTCACCGTCAGCTTCTTGTCCATGGCGATGCGCTTCAGGTCAATGTGCAGCAGCGTCCCCTTGATCGGTTCGAACTGCCAGTCGACGATCATCGCTTTCACCCGATCGCTGTCCAGCGCCAGATCGAAAATCGTGTTGTGCCCGCTCTCCGACCGGAGAATCCGCAGCACCTGCCGCGGATCGACCGCCACCGAAGCCGCCTCTTTGCCCGCCCCGTAAACCACGGCTGGTATCTTTCCGCCCACGCGCACCCGCCGCGCGGCGTTCTTGGTCCCCGGTTCGCGCTTCTCTGCTTCCAGTATGCTGATATCGGTTGCTGTCGCCATAATTGCGTCCTCGCTAATTCGCTGTTCGTCGTTCGTCGTTCGCAAGCCCTTTCACTCCAGGGCAATGAGCGAACGGCGAACGACGCTCCTAAATAAACAGTCTGCTCACCGAAGTTTCTTCGTGAATCGACTGAATCGCCCGCCCAATCAGCCCCGCGATCGAAAGCACCTTGATCTTCGAGACTTGCTTGGCCGCTTCGGTCAGCGGAATCGTGTTGGTTACGACCACCTCGGTGATCGGAGAATTCACCAGATTTTCCACCGCCGCCCCTGAAAGTACGGGATGCGAGCAGCAGGCATACACCGAGCTTGCTCCATTTTCAACCAGCGCCTGCGCCACCTTCACCAGCGTTCCCGCCGTGTCGATAAGATCGTCAATGATCAGACAGGTCCGGCCATCCACCTCGCCGATCACGTTCATCACTTCGGCCACGTTCATTTCCACGCGCCGCTTATCCACAATGGCCAGCGCCGCATCGACCTTCTTCGCGAAAAAGCGCGCCCGTTCCACGCCCCCCGCGTCCGGCGAAACCACCGTCAGATTCGGCAGGCTCAGCTTCTTGAAATAGTCCACCAGCACCGGCGAAGCGAACAGGTGGTCCACCGGAATATTAAAAAATCCCTGCAACTGCGGCGCGTGCAAATCGACGACCAGCGCGCGATCGGCTCCCGCGGTGGTCAGCAGGTCGGCCACCAGCTTCGACGAAATCGGCACCCGCGGTTTGTCTTTACGATCCTGCCGCGCGTAGCCATAGTACGGAATCACCGCCGTGATCCGCCGCGCCGACGCCCGCTTGAGCGCGTCCATCATCAACAACAATTCCATCAGGTGCATGTCCACCGGCTGGCAGGTGGGCTGCATCACGAACACGTCGGCTCCCCGCACGTTTTCCTGGATCTGCACATACGCTTCGCCATCCTTGAAGCGCGTGACCAGAGCCTGTCCCCGCGTCAGGCCGAGAAAACTGCAGACCTCATCGCAGAGCGCCTCGTTCGCGGTTCCACAGAACACTTTGAATCTGTCGTCCACCCGCGCGCGCTGCGGCTTGCGTTCCGTCTTGTCATCCACAATCGGCTTCTTTTCCGCGGTCGTCTTTTCCGCGGTCGTCTTCTCGGCAGTCGTGGTTGCAACTGTGGCCATAGTTTCAGTTCTCAGTTCCCGGTTTTCAGTTCTCAGTTTTGGGGCTCCAGGTCTCGACTGAGAACTGAGAACTGGCAACTGAGAACTGGTTGTCTGGCTGGGCCGCTAGGATTCGAACCTAGACAAAGTGCTCCAAAGGCACTTGACCTACCATTAGTCGACGGCCCAGTGAAACGATCAGACTCGCTGATTGCTCTTCAATTGTCGTTCAACCATCGAAAATCAATCAAGAATTCTTTTCCAATACTGCTGGCGCGTCAACGTACTGGTCGCCACCGCCTTCACCCCCTGCTTGCGCAGACGGCTCGCCGCCTTCGCGGCTTCGGCTCGCGACCGGAACAGCCCGTACAGGCTTGACCCTGACCCGGAGAGCGAAGCGTATCTCGACCCCGCGCGCTCCAGCGCACCTTTTATGTCTCGCAATTCGGGATATTGAGGAAAGACGACTTTCTCGAAGTCGTTTTCAATCCCGGTACGGACAAGGTCGAGAAGCAAGCTCCCGGCCCGGCTCCCACCTTTTGTGGAAGCACCGGTGTTGGGGTAACCATTCAGCCACGCCGACAGCGCGCAGCCAACCTCAAACAGTCTATCGGACGCTCCCGCCCGCGTCAATTGATGATTCCCCGTGGAACCAAGAGCCCCTGCGGTGCGAGCCCGTTCGGTGCCCCAAGCCCGTGTTTTGACGGGGCTCTGCCCCGTCCCAGCCGAGCGAAGCTCGGCAGCCCCTTCCCGCTGAATTAGCCCATCCCAATCCGCAAACGCCCGAGCCGTAGAAACCCCAACTTCCGGCGTCACCACTACCATCGGCACCGAACATAAATCGGGCAGAGGATAAACCTCCTCACCGCGCCCCACTCCCAACGTCGTTCCGCCCACCAGAAACAGCGGCAAGTCCGATCCAACCTCAGCGGCAATTCGAAGACGCGCCCTCTGCGGCAGAGTTCTTCTCAGCGCCCGCTCCAGCGCGACCATGGTTGCCACCGCATTCGATGACGCCGCACCCAACCCTCCCTGCACCGGCAGCCGCTTCTCGATCTCAACCGCGACCTTGCCCTTCGCGCCGAGTTCGTTCATCACCCGCTCGGCCATGCGATAGCAGGTGTTCGAAGAATCCAGCGGAACTCGCGAGTCTTTGCAGCGGATCTCAACCCCGCTGCCACGCCCGACGCTCACCCTTATCACGTCATGCAGCGCGATCGTCTGGTACACAGTGCGCAGGTCGTGATAACCGTCCGCGCGCGCGGCACCGATGTAGAGACCGACATTAATCTTCGCAAAGGAACGAACCGCGACTGTCATCGAAGGGGAATTGTAAGCGATTTGGCAGGGGATGGGCGGATAGTCGGGTGGCGCCCAAAAGATCATTAACCACCAAGGCCACGGAGGTGCACGAGGAAAAACGTTAAGGTTCTCCTTCGTGTACCTCCGTGCCCTTTGTGGTTAACGCACTATCTCTTCCCCAGAGTCGCATCCAGCGTCAACTCCGATCCCACCGTAATCGTCACCACCTTTGTCCAAGGCGAGTACCCCGGCTTGTCGACGCGGAAGGTATGTTTCCCCGGACCGAGCGCGATCTTTGCCGGCGTGTATCCCATGGAGTCGCCGTCCACGAATACTTCGGACAAAAACGGAGTGGAGCGCACCGTCACCGTGCCTGTCGAGGGCGCGGCAGGAGCCGGCGGCGGTTGCGGAGCTGGTTCTGGCGCAACGGCCTTGCTTTCCGCCGCCTTCGAAAAGCCGATCATGGACTGCGGCGCGGCATTGAGTTCTGACAACCGCTTCTTTTCCTCCGCGCTGATCGGCTGCATCGGGCCCGCAGTCTTTCGTTGCGTGATGTGTAACCGCAGGCTGCCGGTCGCCGACCGCAAGTACAGAGAATCGCCGCTGGCCTCGATCTGCACTGCGTAGCCCGACGTCCATTCCAGCGGCGGGTCGGATTGGGTGGAGGAAAGCTCGTAGCTGCCGACAATGATTCTGTCCTGCACGTGAACCGAGATGGTGTACTGCGTCCGTTCTTCATCGAGCGGAGTGTTGACCACCCAGGCTTTCGTGGTGGTGGTGACGGATTTCTTGACCGCTTCGATCCGGCCATACTGCCAGAGCGACTCGGCGACGGCGGACCTGCCGCAACCAGCCAGTAAAAAGCCGGTCAGCACAAAAACAATGAACTGGAAGCGCTTCATTCTGCTATCCAGTTTACAGCCTCCCCGGGATTCCTATAGCTAGCCAGGGGGGAGGGGGTACCGATACTAACCGCCAAACGCATTTACTGAGAACCGAGAACTGAGAACTGCTTGCTGTAAACTTCCTTTTTATGCCCGTAGTCACCTACCTCGAAGCCATCCGCCAGGGAGTCTGGGAGGAGATGGAGCGCGACCCCACCGTCTTTTGCCTGGGCGAGGACATCGGTATCTACGGCGGCGCTTTCAAAGTTACCGACGGCTTCATCGACCGCTTCGGCCCCGAGCGCGTGATTGATACGCCGATTGCGGAGTCGGCCATCATCGGCGCTGCCTTCGGCGCCGCTCTTACCGGCTTGCGCCCCGTCGCTGAATTCCAGTTCATGGACTTCATCGGCTGCGCCTTCAATCAGATCGTCAACATGGCCGCGAAGTCGCACTACCGCTGGGGAGCGCCGGCGCCGATGGTGTTGCGTGGCCCAAGCGGCGGCAATGTGCATGGCGGCCCTTTCCACTCGCAGAATCCGGAGATGTGGTTCGTGCACGCGCCCGGTCTCAAGGTCGTCTGCCCGGCGACGGCCTACGATGCCAAGGGACTCATCAAGTCGGCGATCCGCGACCACAACCCCGTGATCTTTTTCGAACACAAGTATCTGTATCGAAGAATCAAGGAAGAGATTCCAGACGACGATTACGTGGTTCCTCTGGGGAAGGCGCGGGTGGCGCGCGAAGGGCATGACCTCAGCGTGATCACCTACGCCGCCATGCTCTATGTTGCGCTTGAAGCCGCGGAAATACTGAGCAAAGAAGGAATCGAAATCGAAGTCGTCGACCTGCGGACGGTCTCGCCGCTCGATCGCGAGGCGATTGCCGCCACCGTAAAGAAGACCAACAAAGTGATCATTCTCCACGAACACGCGCGCACCGGAGGTCTGGCTGGGGAAATTTCCGCGATCATCAACGAAGATGCGTTCGACGATCTCGACGGCCCCATCGTGCGCCTGACGTCGCTCGACACGCCGGTTCCGTTCTCTCCACCGCAGGAGGAGTTTTTCCTGCCGAAAGTTTCCGACCTGGTGCGGGAGGCTCGGCGTCTGCACGCTTACTAATCACCGCGCTCAGCCCCGCATGAGTTCTTCCGCTCATGGGCCGCGCTCCCGTCATATACTGGTTTCCTCAGCGGCGCTTTTCGTCTCCAGCACGCAACCCGCGCCGGGAATTACACGGGATCCTTTTCTCGCAATCGGAAGGGAGTAAGGGCATGTCGATCAGCCGCAAGCTTTCCTGCTACGTCATCCTAATCGCCGCCGTGGCTGGTTCCATTTTTGTGTTTGCAAAACCCAAAGACAAAGAAAAAGAGAGCGCTGAAGTCAAATTCACGGCGCGCACTGAACTGGTATTGATCCCCACGCTGGTGACCGACAAGTCCGGCAATCACATTACCGGGCTCAAGAAGGAAGACTTCACGGTGCTGGAAAACGGCGCCGAACAAAAAGTCGCCACGTTCGAGGAAATCATCAGCGACGCACACCGAGTGTCGCGTCCCAAGAGTGCCAACGAGTTCAGCAATGCCCTGGCGGGCGAGTCATCCGCCAGGCGCATTACGCTCATGGTGCTGGACTTGATTAACACGCCCTTCATGGATCAGGCTAATGCGCGCAAGGACCTGCTCAAGTATCTAACGCAATCGGTGGATCAGCGCGAACCGACAGCCCTCTACACCCTCACCCGTAGCGGCATTCAAGTGATTCACGACTTCACTACCGACCCTCGAGTGCTGGTCGCCGCATTGCATAAGGTGAAGGGCGATGCGTTCCAGATGGTTGACAGCCCGGAAGATGTGGAAGGCATGACCGGAAGCGCCAGCCCCGATGGCAGCGCGGGGGTCGATCCCGGCGCGGTACTGAGCGAAACCCAAAAGATACAGACCATGATGGAGGACTCGGAACTGAATTTTCAATCGTTCCAGCAACGTCTTGCCATCACCTACACCTTGGAGGGGATGCAGCAGGTGGCACAGGCGTTGGCAGGGTTTCCTGGGCGCAAGTCGCTGATCTGGGCAGGCGGCGGATTTCCCTTCAGCGTGAGCGACAACACCATGCAGTTGGCGCCGGCCGGCCGGGATTCTCTTACCGATGTGCTGCCGCTGTACGAACACACCTGGCAACTGCTGAACGACGCGCAGATTGCGCTCTATCCGGTGGACGTAAAGGGACTGCAGGTTGTAAGCCTGCCCAGCGCCTCGGTGCGCAACCCGGGGAGAAACTATGCGCGCAACATGAACTGGAGAAACCTGGATACCCAATCGACCCTGCAGACCTTTGCCGCCATGACCGGAGGCCGCGCCTATTACAACTCGAACGATCTGACCAAGGGCTTTCGCGATGCGGTGAACGACTCTGCCGAATACTACATGCTCGGCTACTATCTTGACCGGTCGAAGACCAAGCCTGGCTGGCGCAAGCTGGCGGTGAAAGTGAAGCGCGATCACGTGGAAGTTCGCGCGCGCAGCGGCTTCTTTGTGACCAATGCCACGGTCGATCCCGAAAGCAGCCGCAACAGCGACATTTCATCGGCGCTGCAGTCGCCTTTGGATTACACATCGCTGGCACTGGTGGCGCGTTGGGACAAAATTGAACCGGGCAAGGAGCCGGGCAAGAAGCATGTGAGTTATGCGATGCACGTGGCGGCAGATGCTGCTCTGATCGACGAAGCCGACAATAACCATCTTGTGCTGGACTTCGTCGCGCTGGCGAAAACACCCCAAGGCAAGCAGGTCGATCAGCCCGAGGGCCAGAAAATAGACGCTCATCTGAGCCCGGAGAAGTTGTTGTCGATTCGCCAGAACGGCGTTGGCTACAGAGGCTTTCTGGATCTTTCCCCCGGCGAATACACCGTCCGTCTGGTTGTGCGTGACGGCCTTAGCGGACGCATCGGCTCGGTTGCCGCACCCTTGAAGGTAGAATAAAAAGAGAGTTGCCACGTGGCTGCAGATTCGACCGCGAAGCTCTCTGAGGATCTGAAATGCGCGGCTTCATTCTAGGGATCGTCATCACTATTCTGGTTCTGCTGCTTGGTGGCCTGGGTCTTGCGCTGCTTGGTTTTCTGCCGACTCGGGCGAACAGCGCTCCCCCAGAGATGGAACGCCACCTCGCCATGAGCGCGCTCGATAATTCAGTGGAACGCCATGCTCCGCGGGTAAATAATCCGGTTCCCCCAACCGACGAGAATCTGATCGAGGGGCTGAAGATCTACACCATGAATTGCGCGCTTTGCCATGGCGGGATCGACCGCCAGCCTTCGACCCTTGAGAAGTCGTTCTATCCCCCGCCTCCGAATCTCATCTTGCATCCCCCGGACGACGCGGAGTGGCATGTCTTCTACTTGATTCACAACGGCGTGCGCTATACCGGGATGCCGGCCTGGGACAAAACGCTCTCCGAGGGAGACATATGGAAGCTCACGGCGTTTCTAACTCGCGTGGAAAAGCTGCCGCCCTCGGTACAGGACTATTGGAAAAAATCGAGCGGGGCAAACCCTCCAACTGGCAGCCAGGGGCACGACGAGCACAAATAAGCGCTAGGTCCGGTGGTTTGGCGGCGCAGTCCACCGTGATCCGCTATGGCTAAGCCGGCGGATCGCTGAAGTTTATCGTAATGACGGTTTGAGTTGCCGCGGCATGTCCATTCACGGTGTAGGGTTGGAACCGCCACTGCTTGACGGCGGCAATGGCCGCCCGGCCAAGAATAAAGTATCCCCGGACAATTTTCAGATCCTCGACGGTTCCATCGCGTGCCACCAGAGCTTGCAGCACTACGGTTCCATGAAGTTTCTGCGGCAACCCTTCCGGTGGATACACGGGATCGACGCTGTGCACCAGCCGGGCCCTGGCTGCTTCTTCGGTCAGCGCGATGGGTTCGCTGAATTGCTGGATCGCTGGCTGGGACTGAGGTGCGGACACCGGCATCATCTGCGCCGGATTCACGGTCACGACGATTGGCTGCGCAATCGGCGCTGAGTTTCGCATGCTTTCGGGAATCGCCGCGTGTTGCACGTGCATCGGCGCCACTTCCTGACGCGCAAGGACGGCGACGGGCAGCGGAAAGTCGGGAGCCTTGGGAAAGGGCAGCCGCGTGTCGAGGGGGGCCTCGGTAGCCACCACCCCCAGCGCGGGTGTCTGGACATTGGAAGTGGCCGGAGTTCGGCTGAAGTATGCATCCTGTTGCGCGTCGTTTCCGGCGGAACCGACGGGCAGTGCCCCGGATTGGTTCATATAAAAAAGCCCCGCCACCGATTCCCGCAAAACCCGGAATGTTCCTTCCGGCGTCCGCGCCAGATAGTCGAGGGACTCCCGCGATCTCCACAGGCAGAACACCGCGGTCAGAACAAGCGCCGCAGCGCAAACTTCGCGGCGCCCGATCGCGTGGCCATGCTCTCGAGGTTCGTGAAAGGCTTCGGCTTCTTCAAGCGCAATTTCGCCGTGGCCGCTGTCCTGCGCCGCGTTCGCTTCCGGCGAACCGGCTGGCTGATCCTGGCTGTGGTCCGCGCCCACGGAGACTGCGCTCGGCGCTGCGCTGCTCGCTTCGTCAGCGGCGGAATACTTTACAGCATCTTCCGCACTGGTTGGCTGCATCCGCTCACACGCTTTCGCCAGCACAGCTTCGGCTTCTTCGACGGCAATTGGACGATAGATCAGAAAATCGAGGCGGTTGTCACGTATTTCCGCGGCTGTCGGTTCGTGATTGGCGATGGCAATGGCCACCGTGTCACGGTTGGGCATGGACTCGCGGGCGCGCCGCAACAGGAAACTCGCCTCCGGCTGCTCGACCCAGTCCGCAATCACGCAGGAGAAGGCTTGCGTCTTGCCTTTTTCGATGGCGGTAAAAATGTCCGAACAGACTTCGGCGCTGATGCCTGCGGCTTTGCAGGCTCCCGCCATCGTGGTATTCGTCTCGGAGTTTTTTGAGAACAACAAAGCGCGGAAGCCCATCGCGGCATCAGAGTATCGGGATTCTCTTCACCGCGACAGGTAACCAGTGGGTGGTGCACCGGTGGAATCTGGCCATCTCTCTGTTAAATCTAGGGTTTCATTCTCGCGCCGGTGACCTTCGTAACCGGCTCCAGCCCGCGCTTTCAGCTTCAGATCTCGGCCCAGTCCCTGGATATCTCATGGCGCAGCTTCTGCTGCCGTTCCTGCATTTCCTTCTGCCTGTCCTGCAGCCGGCGCTGCGAATCCTGCAACTGCTTCTCCATGTCCTTCATGTGCAGCGTGTACTCGTGCTGCACTTTCTCCGCGATGAGCGGCGCCATGCGGGCCATTTGATCTCCGGCGCGATTGATTGCCTGCTCCGTTTCCGCCGTGAACTCGGGAATGTCAAAGCTGTCTTCCAGCAGACTGCCGGAATCCTTCTTTTCGGGAAGAGTCAGAGTCAGATTCTGCTCTTTCTTTTCACGCATCACGGTAACGGCGGCGGTGCCCCCCGACGATGAGCGCAGAGCATGCGTGAAGTCAGAGGCATCTCGTACCGGCTGATTATTCACCTTGACCACGACATCTCCGGCATGGAATCCGGCCTTTTCCCCGCGACTGCCTTTTTCCACCGAGCGGACCAGCACGCCACTGCCGCCCTTGACGCCAAAAAAATCTCCCAGTTGCGGAGTAATATTTTCCACCATCAGGCCGCTGCGCAACGACTGGTGCGAGATGATCACGGAAACCGGCGCCTCGAACTCGGGCATGGCCGGGATCTCCGGCATGTTGAACTTGAACTCGCCGCTTTTCGGCGTCCACGTCATGGACTTGTGCCGGTCGGCGAGTTGCACCTTCATCGTCTGGGCCTGACCATCGCGGATGATGCCAAGGTTTACCACGCGACCCGCGGGCGTTTCCTTAATCATCCGGCGCAATTGGGCGGCACTCTCTACCGCCGTGCCGTTCAGGCTTACGATGACGTCGTGCTCGTGCAGGCCGGCCTTTCCAGCCGGAGCGTCCTGGTCAACCATCGTGACTTCCGCTCCGTGCTCTTCCTTGAGTTTCAGTTCGCCCAGTCGCTCCGGAGAAACGTCGGCGATGTCCACTCCAAGGTACGACGACCCACTGCCCTCTTCCGACCCTTCACCCCAACTCCAGCTTTCGCCGGTGCCATCGTAGTTCAATCCGGCTGGTTGCGCGCTTGCAACCATTCCACCGGCCAGCGTGACCAGAAACATGCAAAGCAGGAAGCGATGAACCATAACTCCTCCCGAACAAAAAGCTAGTCGTCAGTCGTTAGCAAACCCTCGCCGTCCGGCAGCGAACCCGAACCACCAGCGACTAACGACCAGCGACCGTTCCTAACGACTGACGCGGCGGAAGGTGACACTGCCGGAGTTCGTACGCACCTTCAGCACCGGTCCGCCGCCGTTGAGTTGACCTTCCGCAGTCACCGTCTTCGGCCCCCAGGGTCCGCCTTCACTGGACACATGAATATCGGAGAAATCGCTGCGGATCGTATGCCCATTGGCGACTTCGATCTCCGCCCGAACGGAGATGGCCAGATCGTTCGCCAGATAAACGGTGATGTCGCCGGCCGAAGTTTCCAGGGTGGAGTTGTTGTGAGCGGCCGCGCCATTTGACGACAGCAGTTTCACAATGATTCCGCCGGCCGAAGTTTCCGCCTGCACCGACGTTGCTCCATCCAGTTGGATACTGCCGCCGCCAGTCTGAGCGTGCACACGTCCTTTCGCCGACGCCAGCCGAATGCTGCCCGCGCCGGTTTCAATCTCTGCCGGTCCTCCGATGTCGCCCAGGTCCACGCTGCCGCCGCCGGTCCTGGCTTTTACCGGCCCACCGCACTTGTCCACCCGAATGCTACCCCCGCCCGTCCCCAGCACGGCGCCTTGCAGCCCGGCAAGAACGACTACGTTTCCCCCTCCACTTTCCGCCTTGATCTCGCCCCTGGCGGATGCAATCTTGATGTTTCCTCCACCGGTCTGAAGAGTGACATTGCCTTGCACGCTGCCGACTTCAATCGTGCCCCCGCCGGTCTCCGCCGTCGCATCGCCGCCAATGTCGTCCAGACGAATATTTCCACCGCCACTCTCGAGTTCGACACGCCCGGCAACCCCGGTTACGTTGACATTGCCGCCGCCCGTCTCCATCTTGGCGGAGTCCAGGCTCCGCGGCACATTGATGACAAATTCATCGGAGCATTTGGAATCCCGCCGGCTCGACTCCGCTACAATCCACGCGGTGTCTCCCTTTACGGACGTGCTGATCCGGTAAGACTCAAATTCGCGGCGGGCCTTCTCTTCCGAAGATGTATAGGCCTTGCGATGAATGACGTATGTGATCCCCGCCTGCGATCCACCCTGAACCCGCACCGAACCCGCGGCCAGTTTCACCCGCAGATTCTTCGCCGCACCCAGGTCTCCCTTCATTTCCTGGACCCAGTTGCTGCCTTCGCGATAGACCCGAGTTTCCTGGCACAGAGCCAGAGACGCCAGCGCGGAAATCAAGACTGCGATGCTGGCAAGTTTTATAGCCTGCTTCAATGAATGTCCTCCTCAACTTCGTACTTGTTGCTTAGCGCGTCTGCTGTTCGTCGTTCGCGGTTCGCAAACCCTTACAGTCAAGAGCGAATAGCGAACGACGTTCCCTAATCCATCTCCGGCATCTGCGCCAGCATGGCACGGGCCTGCGAGCGAATTGAAACGTTCTGATCCGCCTGCGACACCTTGGTCAGCACCGATCGCACATTGCTGTCCGTTTTCATCGGCTCCACCAGTCGCAGGGCCTGCATCCGAACGCCGGAGTTCGTGTCGCCGATCAACACCCGCAACACCCCATCCCGCACTTGCGGATCCTGCCGCACGAAACCGCTTAGCCCATCCAGCGCCTTCAAACGCACGCCCGGATTAGTATCGTTCTGCAAGGCATACATGAGCGCTTCGCGCACGCGCGAATCGTCGGGCGCCTGGGTAAGCACATCCACCGAGTCCATCCGGACTCCCGAGTTGTAATTGTTGCGGGCCGCGAACAACAGCAATTGCTGGATGCGCTGGTCGTTCAGCGAGCCCTGCGCTTCCTGGGTCGACACCGTGTCGTACTTGATGCTCACCTGATTCGATCCCGGTTCCTGAGTCACCGACCGGATACCCGCAATCGCGGACGATTCCAACGGTTGATTGACGGACTGAGCCGGATTGCCGCTGCCCGATTCGAGCGCGCCGGTCATCACACCATTGCCGCCGCGAGCCGAAAGAAAGTTGTAGGTCGCGCCAATGCCGCCACCAAACCCGACGATGAAAATCGCCGCCGCCAGAGCCGGCGCCATCCGAATCTGCCGCAGCCAGATTGCCGGCTCAAGAACCAGGCGCCGCCACAACCCTCCCGGCCGCGTCGTCTCCAGCGCTTCCTGGAGCCGCATCCGCGATGCCGCCAGCAGGTTCGGTGTCGGCTCCGCCACCGGCGTTTCCGAAAGCGTCGCGTGAAACTTGCGCGTCGCTTTCAATTCGATGGCGCATTCCGGACACCGTCCCAAATGCTGCTCTACCTCGTAGCGGGCGTCGTCCTCCAGCTCGTTGTACACATAGAACAGAATGTTCTGCCGCACCCAATCACATTTCATTGTCGTCTTCCTTCGCGGGAAGCTGTAAGCGGCTGATTCCTTGCCACCGCTGTTGTAGGCTCGTGGCGCCCTCTCATCGCATCTCCGCCAGTGCGCTCCGCAGTTTTTGCGTCGCGCGAAATAACGTATTCTTGGCCGTCTCTTCCGTCGTATTCAGCATCTCGCCGACGGTGCGCAGCTTCAGCCCGTGATAATGCTTCAATTCGAACACCATGCGCTCGCGGGGCGTCAGCTTCGTCAACGCCGCTCCAATCTTCCGGCCCAGCTCCCGCCGCATCAGATCGCGTTCCGGGTTCGCTCCCGAGCGCACATCCGCAAACTGCTCCAGCCGGCTGTACTCTTCGCCGGAGGCGTCCACCGCAACCGGCGCGTCTTCCTTGCGCACATTCCGTTTTCGCAGATGATCGAGGCAGAGGTTAGTGACGATGCGGTAGATCCACGTATAGAAGGAACACTCAAATCGGAAACTGCCTAGATTCTTATAGGCCTTCAGGAAGGCCTCCTGATACACGTCTTGAGCGTCGGACTCCGAACCGGTCAAGTGCAGCGCCAGCCGCAGAACCGACTGATCGTAATGACGCACCAGTACCTCGAAGGCCGCGCGGTTGCCCTGCTGCGCCTCCCGGATCAGACTCGTGTCGTCAATGCGGTTGCCCTGCGCTGCCAACGAGCCCCTCATATTCCAATACGACGTGGGGTTCTGGTTGCCGCCGCCCCGTTCCGCCCGCTTCGGACGGTAATTGTCGCCAACCGGAAACGCCACTGCGAAAGAATCGGCCGGCATGGTCTGTCTCTGTCCCCTACAAGTGATTCAACCTTTTTCTTGCCTTGCATGGGAATAGACGGGGCAGCAGCCCGAACGTTAGCAGGTTATCAGGAGTTGGCCCTTGGTTTGCTCAACAGTGGGAAACAGCGGCAAAAACACCCTGTTCATTTCGGCCCATCAAACTTCAACCGCATCTCGTTCGTAGCTTCAAACCCCAGCTTTTCATACAAGTGCCGGCCCTCGGCGCTGGCGTGCAGATTGACCGCGCGCAGGCCCTGCTGCTTGATCCAGGCCAGGATGGTCAGCATCAGTTGCCGCGCAATTCCTCGTTTCCGAAACTCCCGCTCCGTGTACACATTCAGAATCACCGCCCGCTCGATGCATGGGTCTTTGGGATTTGCCGGCCACGGACACAACAGCACCCCGCCGCCCCCGGCGACGCGGCCGGTAGCGTCGAGCGCCAGCCAGTGGTGGTAGGAACCATCGGCCAGAGCCCGCGCCAGCCACGGACTTGCAACTTCCACCATCCTGTCGAGTTCTTCTGCCGTGCCTTCGCCCATGTCGCGAAACATGGAGCGACGGTGATGCAGAATGATCGCGGACTCGCTCGCCGCGGCTTCTCGAATCGTGATGTCTGCGGGTGTCATGGTCGCGCCGTGTCTCTCCGGCTCTAAACCGGCTCTCAAAAGGTACAATAAAACAGAGTCGAGGCTAACTGGATTTCATGTACGAAGTCACCGTCGAAGACACTTTCGCCGCAGGGCACTACCTGCGCAACTATAAAGGCAAGTGCGAGAACCCGCACGGCCACAATTACAAGATTCGCGTAACCCTCGCCGGCGCCGAACTCGACAAGGCCGGCCTGCTGCTCGATTTCAAAGACCTGAAAGACGTGATGAAGCATGCCATCGATCGTCTCGATCACCAGATGATCAACGACATCGAGCCTTTCACCGTCCTCAACCCCTCCGCCGAAAATCTCGCCAAGTATTTCTACGACGAAACCAACTCGCGTCTGCGCAGCGTGACCAACGGACGTGTGAGCGTGAAGGATGTCACCGTCTATGAGACGGATACGACGACGGCGCGTTATAGCGAGTGAAAATCATTGAGACATCGAGTCATTTAGTCATTGAATCATTTAAGTTCAACGGCAAAGCTTTTCAATGATTCAATGACTAAATGACTCAATGACCCGATGCAAGTAACCGAAATCTACAAGTCGCTCCAGGGCGAATCGACGCACGCTGGCTTGGCCTGCGTCTTCGTGCGTCTCACGGGATGCAACCTGCGCTGCTCCTGGTGCGACAGCGAGTTCAGTTTCTACGGCGGGCAGAAGTTGACGCTGCAGGAAGTCCTGAGCGAAGTCGCCCGCCTCAGTCCGGCTGGCGGACTGGTCGAGATCACCGGCGGCGAACCCATGTTGCAGGAGCGCGAAGTCATCCCGCTAATGGAGCAACTGCTGGACGCCGACTATCAGGTGTTGCTTGAGACCAGCGGCGAACGCCCCCTGGCGCATGTTCCAAAACAAGTCATCAAGATCGTCGATGTGAAGTGTCCGCACTCCGGCGAACCTGACACGTTCGCTCTGGAAAACCTGGACGCGCTCCGCCCTCACGATGAACTTAAGTTTGTCCTGACCGATCGCATGGACTACGAATTCGCCCGCGACTTCGTTCTGAATCACCGGCTGGACGAGCGGGTGTACGCCATCTTATTTTCGCCTGCGTTTGAAAAAACCGCCTCTGGCTCGCGGGGTACTTCGCACTGTCAACTCGATCCGCAAGAGCTCGCGGAGTGGATTCTCGCCGACAATGTCCCCGCGCGCCTCAGCCTGCAAATCCACAAACTGATCTGGGATCCCGCCGCCAAAGGCGTATAGGGTTGCGCCCAATAAAATTCGGGCCAAGAGTTTGACAACTTTGTGAGAAGTTCTTTTGCAACTACGCCGACTTCGCCCGCACCCGGTTCTCCGCTCGCAGGTGCGCTACCACCAGCCGTATGTCCTCGAAACTGACATAAGGTGGCACCGCATCTTTGATATCTTTCAGCCGCTCGATCCCCTGCGCCAGGCAAGCCGCTTCAATCAGCGGCTGCGCGTCGGGAGAAATCCATTTCGGGTCCAACTTCACTCGTCCGCTTTCGATCAGTCTTTCCACCGTGCAAACAACGTTCGAAATCTGCCGGACGCGAATGCGGGCAATCTCCTCCAAGCTGTGCCCCTCGTTCAGCAGCCGCAGCGTTCCCTCCGCCGGCGCATCGTCTTTGGCCATCATCGGCGTGGCGCGCGCTCCATCGCGAAAATTCTTCAGAACCTGGAGAATTTCATTGCCATACGTCTCCGCTCTCTTTTCGCCAATCCCTGGTACCTGCCTCAACTCGGCAAAATAGACCGGATGCCGACGGCATAATTCTCCCAGTGTGCTGTCGGGCATGATAATGAACGTCGATACCTTTTTCTCCCGCGCCATGTTGCGGCGCCATTCACGCAAATAGGCCATAAGCTCTGCATCGACTTCGGGCAGCGCTGAACCCAGTGACGGTTGTTTTTCGGCAGGCGGCAGCGATCTGAAAGTTGAGGGGAAAACTTCGACCGCCGGTGTAGCAACTCTCAGCCCCTTCTTGCCCAGCCATTCCGGCTTAGCGCCGCAGTTATCGCAGTTGCCGCACTTCTCCCATGGCGGAGTCTCGCCGAAGTGCAGGCAGATCTGGCGCTGGCGGCAGCCATGAGAATCGGCGAAGCGGCTGATCACCCGCTTGCGTCCGGCGGCGCGCTCACGCTCGGCGTCATCGGAAATTTTGTTGATGAAGTATTCCAGAAGAATGTAGTCGCGCTTCTGCCACAGCAGCACGCAATCGGCCGGACGCCCGTCCCGTCCCGCGCGCCCTGCTTCCTGGTAGTACTGTTCAATCGACTGCGGCACCGACAGGTGAATCACGGCCCGGACCGCGGGTTTGTTGATGCCCAGCCCAAACGCGATCGTTCCCACCAGCACGCGCACCTCGTCCGACATCCAGCGTTCCTGATTCTGCCGGCGCATGGGAGCATCCATCTTCGCGTGATAAGGAACCGCCGCAATCCCGCTCTCCTCGAGGTATTCGACCGTTTCTTCGACGCGGCGAATCGTGGGCGAATACACGATTACGCTCTCTCCCGCGTAGTGGCGCAACGCGCGGCTGAGCAATTCCATCTGCGTCCGCGCTTCGCACTCGTGCACCACATAGCTCAAATTCTTGCGATGGAAGCTGGCAATGTAACAATCCGGATCGCGCATCTGCAGTTGCTTGAGAATGTCGTGCCGCACCTGCCGCGTGGCGCTGGCCGTAAACGCCGCGATCGGAAGGTTCGGAAAGCTGGTGCGCAGACGGTTGAGCTGGCGGTACTCCGGTCGAAACTCGTGCCCCCACTCGGAAATGCAATGCGCCTCATCCACCGCAAAGAAGCCGANNAGCGCTCCTCCGAACTCTGATGGCTATTAATGGCCGCCGCCGGAATGCCCATATGGGCCAGTTGCGCCGCCTGATCCTGCATCAGCGCGATTAGCGGAGAAACCACCACCGCCGTCTTCCCCAAAATCACCGCCGGAAGCTGGTAGCACAATGACTTCCCGCCCCCGGTGGGCATCACGACGCAAGTATCGCGTGCCGCCAGCAGACTGCGGATTACATTCTCCTGCTTGGGGCGAAACTCGTGGTATCCCCAATAACGCCGGAGCACTTCCGCCAGGTTTGGAATATCGGCCATTCTTTCGGCAGTATAGCCTTAGACGTATCGCGGAAGTCTGTGAGCGCTCGACGAAGAATTTGTGACGAATGGGGGAAATTTCACAGAAGAGAATTGAGTCATTGAGTCATTTACGTATCGAATCACTATTGCAATGACTCAATGTTTCAATGGCTCAATGACTCAATGTTCTAGCCAAGTTCTAGCCAACTACTCGCGAACAGGAGTGTCCGCGCGACATGAACTACTTCTTCGGCGCGATCGCGTCCTTCGCGGCTTTCGCCACGCGGAACTTTACCACCGTCTTCGCCTTGATCTGAATCGGTTCGCCGGTCTGCGGGTTGCGTCCCAGGCGGGCCTTGCGATGCGCTTTCACCAGGCGCCCGAGGCCGGGTATAACGAACACACCGTTTTTCTTCGTCTCTTTAATTGCGGTGTCCGCCAGATGCTCCAGAAAAGTCGCGGCAGTCTTGTTGTTGGAGCCGAGCTTCTCGGCCAGGTGTCGGGTGAGTTGAGTCTTGGTCATACCAGAAGCCATGAATTCCTCCTTCAGGAACTTACTAATTTGCGTGTATCCCCCGCATAGTAACGCACCGGGCTGTGGAAAAGTAGCATTTTATGCAGATTTTATGCGGTTCCCAGTAAGGTACCTCCTTGAAACTGGGCATAAAATGGGGGTCGGGCCCTCGAAGTGCGCCCAAATGCGGGCATTCCGAGAAAAAAACGCGGCTGCAATCGCCTTGCAGGGACGCATCCGGCCGCTCGCCCGCGGACGCGGCAAGCGCGGACTTTCGAGCCGAGGTCCTTCTGCCTTTAAGTCACCTGCCAGAAAAAAGTTCGGTTGCCGCTAGCCTCACGCGCGGTTCGTTCGTTACACTGAAAACCATTTTCAACATGCTCGAGGAGGATTCATCCATGGCAGAAGCCGCTCTCAGTGGCGCCGAGTTCAAGAAACAATTGCGCGCGGGAACCCCGAAGATGGGCCTGTTCCTCAACGCGCACAGTCCGACTGTTGCCGAACAACTGGCGCACAGCGGATACGATTGGCTGCTCGTCGATACCCAGCACGGTCCCATGAATTTCGAAAAGCTTTCCGCCATGCTGAGCGGGATCGCGAACGGCGGCGCAAAGTCGCTGGTCCGCGTCGGCGGATACGACGACCGGCCGGGCATCCAGCAAGCCCTCGATCTCGGCGCCGACGGCGTCCTCGTTCCCTACATCAATACCGCGGAAGAGGCGCGCCAGGCCATCAGTTGCACCAAGTACCCCACCGTCGGCACGCGCTCGGTCTACTTTCCGCAACGCAGCATGAACAAGGCCGGACTCCTCGGCTACGCCGGCAACTGGAACAACGAGGGCATCATCGCGCTTCAGGTGGAGACCGCTTCGTGCATCGAAAACATTGAAGAGATCGCCGCTGTCCCCGGCGTTGACATTTTATTTCTTGGACAAAACGACCTCTGCATGTCGATGGGCCTCTACAACAAGTATGAGTTCCCGCACATGTACACCTCGCCCGAACTGAACGCGGCCACGCAGAAGCTGATCGAGCACGCGCGCAAGAACAACGTGATTCTCGGCATCTTCCTGTTCGGAACATCCCGCGTCGGCGAGTTCCTCGATAAGGGTTTCACCTTCATCAGCGTCGGCAATGACCTCCACCACGTCCTCACCCAGACCGGCGCCTACGTCAACGACATCGAAAACGTCTCCAAAGAAAAAGGCAAAGTCTGGAACAGAAGACCGACCGCCCTGTTCTAGCTTTGGTATTTGAGACGATGGACGTGTGCGACCAAGAGGTGACCGGCCTCCGTGCACCCCTGTGTACCCTGTGGTTCAAGGTTTTCGATAGTACGGGATAAGAGTTTTCCTACCGGGGTTGGAGGCGACACGCGTGTGAGATGTGGTGGCGATTGCGCGCAAACCAACGATAGCCAGAGTGGATCAACCGATTGAACCCCGGCAAACTGAAAACCGCGTAAAACGGCCACGCCCACCAAATCCGTCGCGCCACGTACAGATAAACATCCGCCCCGGAAACGAGCCGCCCCCCGGCTGTCAGCAAGCGTATGTCGGTGAAGAGTTCTTCACGCGGCATTTTGAGCTGCGCTGCGACCCACGGTTCATCCAGCGAAGCAATGTCGAATCCACGGCGCGCGAGCGTCCCTGCCCAGTGCTTCACCCAACGCGAGCAGAACCCGCATTGGCCATCGTAGAGAACGGCGCCGCGAGCTGGCCGTCGTGTTTCAGCGCTCGACGCGATCACAATCTTCTCCCCCGCATCACGCTAACCGCCGATCCTTCCGCCAGAAAAGCGGACGCCGGCTCACCCTGAAGCACCGCCGCAATGTCCTTTCCGTAGAACTCCTCCGCGTCGCCCTCAAATGCCGATTGCCGAACCTGCCAGACTTTCCACGAGGGGTGGGTCACGCGATATTCCACACAACCGCCGCCGGGCTGTGCCGCGTATCCCCAGTAGTGTTCCGCAATGAACTGTTCCACGGAACCCTCGGCGGGCAGTTCCGGATGGCCACAAGTTTCAAGGTCGATCGCGCTCCATCGCTTCCCACTCCGCCATCGGTAAGCCACCCTCAAACCATGATCGCCAAGAGCGCGAATCTGGTGCGCCATGGGCAGCGCCACATAATTTTCGTTGTAGAAAGCGCGGGCAATGAATGCAATCGCCCAGCGCGGCACCATCTCCCGGATGAACGCTACCCCTCGCCGGACTTCGCCTCCAACTTGCCGTCGCACGTAAAACCGCAAGTTCACTTCTTCGAAATTGGCGTGCATTGGAAGCGGCAGAAATCCAAACAATTTTGTTTTCAGAAATCGAAATCCAACCAGGCTCACAAAAACTTTGCCGTTCCAGCGATCGAGTTCGGTCCCAGCAGGAACGAAGCGAAGAAGCAGACCGGCGTCCACTTCATAGTTCAGCATGGCCAGGTGTTGCCATTCCGCGGTAAGAAAAACCCGATCGGCGCTCACACAGTTAGGATGGCCGGACTGGGCAATCCGATTCATAGGATACGAACTGTAAGCCGATCGCCCTACGGATCGTACACCGGTGTGTGCATACCGGCATGGCGCGCCGCTTCCTGCATCTGCTCGAGCTTGTTCTTCTCCTCGCCGAGTTGCTCCTGCATTTGCGCCTCGCGCTCCATTTGCCGCGCCTGATACCGGTTGTAGGCTACGCCCTGGGAGAAGGCGTTGGAGTCCACGAAATGAATCGACGCATGAAGCTTGTCGATCCGCGCCTGCAGAGTCGATATCCTGCCTTCCTGCTCCAGGATCTGCCGTTTCCATTGGTCAGTTGCGCGCAATTCCGCTCGGCGCTGCGCCGCAAATCGACGATCTGCCGAACGTTGCTCTTCCGAGCGACGATGAGCGGCCTTGCTGTCGTCCGGCGCGCTCGCTCCCGGTTCCGCGTCGGGCGACTCCGGTTTCGCGTCTGGATCCTTCGGAAGGTTCGTGTTGGTGATCACCTTCGGCTGGACGGCAGGCGCGTCCTGCGCCTTCTTCTCCCGGTTCTCGCGCGCCACGTCGCCGAGCGACTGGCCATACGCGACCGGACTCATCAAAATAGCGATCGCCGCAATCTTCAAGAACGTTCGTTGCATAACCCTCCCGCTGACCATGCCGAACTGTTCTTTTCATGGTAGCTCGGCTGGCGGCAATCGCCAGCTACCCAAGTAACCGGGGCGCGAAACCAAAGTGCCGGAGCGCTATGGCCAACCGGCCATCTCCAACACCTCCTCCGCCGTTAACCCGCGCTCGCGCAACTGCCGGATGCTGAGGGCGTCGTGGCGTTTTGCCAGCCGCATTCCGGCGGCGTCCCGCACCAGTTGGCAATGAAAGTACTCGGGAGCGGCATCGCCAAGCGCACGGAGCAGCAGCAGTTGCCGAGCGGTTGACTTCAGCAAATCCGCGCCCCGGACGACTTCCGTAATCCGCATCGCCGCGTCATCGACCACAACCGCGAGCTGGTACGCGGGAACATCGTCGCGGCGCCAGACCAGGAAATCGCCGAAATCGCGGCCGGCAACATAGCGCTGCGGGCCCAGATTCAGATCGGAAAACTCGATCGTCTCGCCATCTGGAACTCTGAACCGCCAGTTCACGCCGGCGGGCTCCGCGAGCTCGGCCGCATCCTTCTTGTCGCCTTTACCTCTACTCTTGCGCTCACGACAGGTCCCCGGATACACCGGCTCATCGTCGACGTCCGCATCATTCGGAGCGCTCGCCGACTGCGCCAGATCCTTGCGCGAACAGGTGCAGGGATACAGAAAGCCGCCCGCGACCAGGTGTCGCCATGCATCCAGGTAGCGCGTCCGGCGGTCGCTTTGGGAGTAAGGACCGTATGCCCCGCCACAATCCGGCCCTTCCGTCCAACGAATTCCGAGCCAGCGCAAGTCTTCCATCATGGCCCGCGCAAATTCCGCCCGCGAGCGCTGCGGATCCAGATCCTCATTCCGCAAAATCAAAGTTCCCCGATTTTCGATCGCTCGCTGGGCCGCAATCCAGAAAGTACGCGCATGACCTGCGTGCAACAGCCCCGTCGGCGATGGCGCCAGGCGTCCGCGATAACTTGCGGGAGAAATAAGACGGGAATTGGGCGAGGCGTTGCTCACAAAAGCATTCTAGCGGGAAGCACCATGGTCCCCGGGCGGCGTGTTGCCGGCCACACGGCGTGTATGGCGGCGCACACCGGCGCGCGGCTGGTTTTCCCATAAGTCGCGCCGCATCAACAAGCGCGGAGTTGGCCGCTCGGTTGCCCTATCACTTCCGACTGCGCCAGCCGCAGAGGAGGTGACACAATGACAACCATTCACAAATCCGGTGACCGGAAATCGACTGAACAACCAACGAACGACATAATCTCCGGGACGGCGCTTTCGTCCTGGTCGCGCCAGCAGAAACTGGCCATGATGGCAGGCTTCGCGCTTCTCGGGCTGATGCTCGCGGTGAGCGCCTGCTCGAAGCAATCTCCAAAACCGGCTCTGGTCGCGGTCTCCAGCCCGGCATCAACCTCAACCGCGCCGGCGATCCCGGGGGCAAGCGCAACTGCGTCCCCTACCACAGCGGCGGCGGTATTGCCCAAGCCCGCGAAGAAAACGCCCAACCGCCGCCCCGCAAACATTACTTATAGCGACGCTAACTCGGGTGTATCGTTCCTCTATCCGCGGAAGTTCGAGTTGGCATCGGGCGAGAAAGCGCAACCGCAACTCGCGGGCGATCTGCCGATGAACTTCGTCCAGCCGGGCGGAGTTGCGGTCGCAACCGTCGCCCTGCCCGCCGGCTCGTATCCCGGTACCGATTTCGCGTCTGCGTTTTTCAACGTGAACATGAATCGCGCCGTCTCTGAGCAGGAGTGCGCGCACTTCGCCTTCGTCGACACGCGCAATGCCGACGGCGAGGCGGTGGACGCGGAGAAAGTCAAAATCGGCTCGACGGACATGGACATGACTTCGAGCTTCTCCGCCAGCTCCATCCAACAGGCCGAGACGCAGTACTACCACAGTTACGAAAATGGAGCCTGCTACGAATACGTGTTAGGCCTGGGAACCACAGGATATGGAGCCAAAGACGGCATTGAACCCGTTAACCGCGACGAAGTCTTTGCCAGGCTGCGGAAGATTCTGGCGACGGTGAAGATCAATCCTGCCGAAGAACTTGCAGCCGAACACGGAGCCGGTGGCGTTAGCTCCGGTAAGGAATAACTCGAGACTTGCCTTGGACGTGAAGGCCACGCAGACCTCCTGCGTGGCCTTTCTGTCTGGGCGCTGCCAGTACCCGTCAGGAATTGGCACGGTGTCGGCCTCTCCCCGAAGCGAATCGGCGTACAATTTCTGGGAACAAGGAGAGAAATAATGACGCAGAAGATTATCGAGGTAATCGGGACTTCGAAAGAAAGCTTTGCCAAGGCGGCGGAAGCTGCCGTTCAGGAAGCCGCGAAAACTGTTCGAGGCATCAAATGGGCGCATGTGGATTCGCTTGACATGCAACTGGATGGAGCCAAAGTTCTGCTATACCGCGCCACGGCCAGGATTTATTTCGACGTCGAGCACTAGAACCACGGCCGGTTTGCAAGCGCGACAGCGGAGGGGCGGTTCGCCAGGCGGCCGCCCACCGGCCCGCCTGTGACACCCGGCGCCGCCGTGGTTTGACGTCCTGTTTTTTTGCATCTTTGACGAACCAGGCCACATCCTAAAACGTGGTTCAGGCTCAGGAAGCGCTTGGGAAACTCATCCCGAGCATGGAATTTTTGTCTCACGAAAACTCACACAAAGGATATGGAATGGTCATGTTGAAAACAGCTCAACGTATTTGTATCGTTTCCGCGGTTGCCCTTCTTGCAAGTCTCTCGGCTCCGGCGCAGACCTCAAATTGGAACATCGACCCCGCCCACTCGAACGCGCAGTTCACCGTGCGTCACCTGGCGATCTCGAACGTCACGGGGAGTTTTACCAAGGTGACGGGAAGCGTGGTTCTGAACGAGAAAGACATTGCGCAGTCGCAGGTCTCGGCCTCGATTGACGTCAGCTCGGTCGATACCCGGGTGGAAATGCGCGACAAGGATCTTAAGAGCCCTAACTTCTTCGACGTGGAAAAATACCCGACCATCGAATTCAAGTCCAAAAAGATCATCAGCAGCGGCGGGAAGCTGCAGGTAATTGGCGACCTGACCATCCACGGTACCACGCACGAAGTAACGCTCGATGTGGATGGACCTACGGCTGAATTGACCGACCCGTGGGGCAATCCGCGCCGCGGAATTTCCGCGACGACGACCATCAACCGCAAAGACTTCGGTCTGACCTACAACAACCTCCTCAAGACGGGTGAAGCCATGATTGGAGATAACGTCAAGATTCAGATTGATGCGGAAATTGTAAAGAAGAAGTAAGGCGCCCGATTCTCAATGACTCAATGATCCAATGAGTCAACGATTCAATGATCAAATGGTGCAATGACTCAACTATTCCGTTCCGGGAAGCTGGGCGAACTGGCGTGGCTGACGCATGGCTTCTCGACGCGACTGGGCGGCGTGTCACGCATCTATGGCGGGAACGCGCTGAATCTTGGGTTCACGAAACAGGACTCGCGCGTCGCCGTTGAACGCAACCGCGAGCTTTTCCTCATCGAACTGGGCGCGGCAAACGGGAAAAAAAGCTGGCCGCTGGTCTCGCTGCGGCAGATTCATTCTGATTTGATCCATCGAGTCGATCAGATGCCGGCAGCGCCCCTGGCAGGCGACGGGCTGGTCACGGACACGCCCGGGCTGATCCTGGCCGTGCAGACTGCCGACTGCCTTCCCGTCATCCTGGTCGATCCGAAACGGCGGGCTGTCGGCGTTTTTCACGCAGGCTGGCGGGGGACGGTGAAGCGCATTGTCGAGAAGGGCGTTGGCGAAATGCGGAAACATTTCAAGAGCGATCCGCGGAACCTGCTGGCGGCGATCGGGCCGGGCGTGCAGAGTTGCTGTTACGACGTGGGCGAAGAAGTGCGCACTAAGTTTGAGGCTCAGTTCGCCTATGCCAGTAGCTTGTTCCGCGAGGTGAAAGAATCGGACCCGGTGCGGGAAAAATATCCCTTGCTCTTCCTCACGGCGCGGGCGCCCGGACACAGCGAACTGCCGGTAAAACTTTTTCTCGATCTGGTGGAAGCGAACCGGCGGCAACTGCTGGATGCGGGCTTGCTCGCGAAAAATATTGACACCAAAGCGCCGTGCACGTCATGCCATACCGAACTGCTGTTCAGCTTCCGGGCGGAAAAGGGCGTGACGGGCAGGATGATGGGGGCGGCGGGAATAAAACATTGAGTCATTGAATCATTGAGGTATTGAGTCAATGATTCAATGTTTCAATACCTCAATGATTCAATCGCCCTGTCTCACGCCAGGTCAAACAGCAGAACTTCCGCTTCTTCCGTGGCTTTGATCGTCAATTTGTTTTCGTCGCTGATGGCCGCCCCGTCTCCCTGGCGCAAGTTGTGGCCGTTCAGTTCGACTTCGCCCTTCGCGACCTGCAGCCATCCATAACGCTTCGCCCCAAGCGACTGCGTAACTTCTTCTCCGGGCGCAAGCAGTGTCACGAACAGCTTCGCGTCCTGATTGATCTTCACCGACCCCTCGGCACCGTCCTTTGAGGCGATCAGGCAAAGTTTGCCGCGCTTCTCCGCTTGGGGAAAGCTTTTCTGTTCGTAGCCGGGTTCGTGCCCCTGCTTGTCGGGAAGAATCCAGATCTGGAGCAGGTGCACGGATTCGGTCGCGGACGGATTTGCCTCGCTGTGCCGGATGCCGCGCCCGGCAGTCATGCGCTGCCCATCGCCCGGGAGGATCACCGAGCCGGTGCCCAGGCTGTCTTTGTGCTCCAGTTTCCCGGACAGGACATAGGTAATGATCTCCATGTCGCGATGGGGATG
>PMBA01000186.1:0-6984 GCA_003152795.1 Acidobacteriaceae bacterium
GAAAACGAGTGGTGCGACGAAGCGCCCTTCTATACTCTAGGCCCGCTGGTCACCGACATCGCTCCCGGCTACGACCACATCACCTCCGCCATCGGAGCGGCGATGATTGGCTGGTACGGCGCCTCGATGCTCTGCTACGTCACGCCCAAAGAACATCTCGGCCTGCCCAACGAAAAAGACGTGAAAGACGGGATCATCGCCTACAANNAAGATCGCCGCCCACGCGGCCGACCTGGCCCGCGAGCGTCCCGGAGCCCGCGACCGCGACGACGCCCTGAGCTATGCCCGCTACAAGTTCGATTGGGAGAAGCAGTTCGAACTTTCCCTCGACCCCGAGACCGCCCGCTCCATGCACGACGAAACCCTCCCCGAAGAGGGATACAAGACCGCAGCCTTCTGCTCCATGTGCGGCCCGAAGTTCTGCTCGATGAACTACTCCAGCAAAGTGGACGAGTATAACAAGCAGGTGCATGGGCTGGAGAAGAAGGACTACTCGGAGCTGGTGGAGAAGCTGGTTACGATCAAGTAACGCGGGCGGCAGGCATTCCTGGCGGGCAAAATGGAGATATGTTCCACGTGGAACACTGTACTGTCGGTTGTGTACGTATATATCGATCCATACATACAGTCCTATATGAAACAACGGAAACGGGTTATGGGGAGTTTTTGCCGGCGCCGATTTCTGCCGTTCCGCGGGATGCGCTGGTCCAGTTCTCGACTTTCAGCTTCCTGATGCGGCTGAACCCGCGATCGCTGGTAACCAGGACCGCGTCCGACGCAAGCGCGTGAGCGCCACTCATGGTATCGGGGTTCCCCATCGGGGAAAACCGGGGACATCTCCAGGCCCCCGTTCTAGTAATACATGCTAATGCATGTTATTATTCTGTATTATGGGCATTTCCGAGAAAACCATCAGCTTCCGCGCCGTCGCCGAAAAGATTGACACGCTTGATTCGCTGGCCGCGGCGCAGGACCGTTCGCGCAGCTATCTCATCAACGAGGCGATCACCAACTACATCGATCTTCACGCCTACCAGGATGCGCTGGTGCAGAACGGTCTCGAAGAGATGCGGACAGGCCGCGTCGTAAGCCACGCGGAGGTCGTAAAGCGGCTCAAGAAGACGGGACGCGCGAGCCGATCGGCAAGCCGATTGTCGAAGCAACGATAGAGTCAATGACCCGGCCGACGATCGAATGGACCGAGCAGGCGACCCGGCAACTGGATCAGGCCCACGATTACATCGCTCTATCAAATAGCCGTGAGGTCGCGGAGCGCATCACGATGCAGGTCGTCACCACCATCCAACAACTCATCGCCTTCCCCATGTCGGGCCGATCAGGCCGGGTTCCTGGTACTCGTGAACTGGTCATTTCGAATACGCCCTTTATCGCAGCCTACGCCGTCGATTATGACCGTATCGAGATACTCGCCATCTACCACGGTGCTCGACAATGGCCGGAGGCTTTCCAGGTCCGCCCTTAGTAAAAGGCATCACGAAAGAAGGCGAAGCCTCTTAGGATGTCCTGGGGACTCGGGGACAGACGGGACTTACCCCAAGTTATAATTCGCAGAAACCGGTGAACGTCCCGTCTGTCCCCAGGTTTCGACTGGGACACTCACGGTCAACCGATCTTCGAGAAGGACGGATGATACGTCTCGCCTGACGCGGACGGACACAGTAGCGGAACCTGGAAGGAGTTTGACCGTAGAGGCAATAGAATCGCAACTCTCGACCATAACCTCAATCCAATAGGAAAGTAGCCATGTCATTTTCAATTGCGTTTCTGGACGAACCGTTGAGCTATCCCTATCAAGACCCGGCAGCACCTGCAGCACGCGGGGTTTTGGTTTTGGGTGACGCAAGGGAATATTTTCTCGCCAGCCTGTATGAATGGAGCAAAGAATACTATGAATCGCAGTGGCGTCACGCCATCAATACCCTACTCCTCGAAAAAGGCAGAGCGGCCTTAATCACTACATACGGAAGCCCCGAAAATGCCACACACCTTGAATGGTGGCCGATGTATGTTGCAGAAGATGCGGTTTTTATTCAAGATCATCTTCTTTTTTATGATCGGTTGACGAAGCCGTTTTCAGTACAGAACGCATTTTCATTCCTACGTGATCGCCAGTCCACTAACGAGGACGGAAAGGCCATTTCAGAGTGGATGGTGAACTTTTCCGATGTCAAAGAGTTCGCTCGCGAGTTCTCTGTCTAGACCGAGTGCTGCCGGAGGCCGATCCGGGTTGGCCCCGGGCGTAACGGTCAGTCCATGCAGGGCGTGATCACGGCTTGAAGTCGGCTACTCCGTTCCATATCAACTGCACCGCAATCGCGAGAATCAGAAAGCCAAAAATGCGGTTGATGGCGCCGACGGTGCCGGGGCCTAGGCGTTTGACGAATGGACCTCCCAGGCACAGGAACAGGTAACAGGTGAGGCCGAGGGCGATGATTCCGATGACCATGCCGACGTAGGAAAGGAAGTGGTCGGCGTGGGCGGCCAGGCCCATGACGACTCCGATGGAGCCGGGGCCGGAGAGCATCGGCATGGCCATGGGGGTGAGCGAGATGTCCTGCTTGGTGAGGGCTTCGCTGCTTTCTTCCGTGGTCATGCGGCTGGAGCCGGTCACCATACCCCACGCGGTATTGGCGACGATCAGGCCGCCGGCGATTTTCAGTACGGGCAGGGAGATCCCAAAGAAGCTGAGGACGAAACGGCCAAAGAGCATGAAGACGACCAGGATCGCGATTACATCGAGGGCGATTTTCAGGGCGGTGCGGCGGCGTTCTTCCTGGGTGTAGCCGGCGGTAAGACTGAAGAACATCGGCACGCCGCCGAGCGGGTTGACGATGGGGAAAAGCGCGAGGAAGGTTGCGGTGGCCGCGGTGGGCAGGTCGTGCAGCACGTGCTCGAGGGCCATGTGCGGGTTCATGGTCGGGAAGAAACTCTACTTCGGATTGGAGTGGGGCTGGTTGACGGAGTCCTGAGTTGGGGCTTTCGGAGTTGGCTGGTTCGTGAGATAGGTGACCTTATTGGCTGCGATCACGCCATCGCCGTGCTTTTGGGAACCGGGATGGCGGCGGGCGAGGCGCTTTGACGATTTGGCTTTGGGCGCGGGCTGTTCGAAGCGCTTGTCCAAGTAGGTGACGGTGTCGCGGGCGATCAAGCCGTCACCGCGGGCAGTCGAAACTCCGGCCTTCGCGAGCGGCAATTGCCTGGGCAAGGGAGCGGGATTCACTTCCGATTTCGTGACTGGCGGCAACGTCGGCGAAGCGGAGGTTGGTGGCGGAACATTGGCGCGGTTTTTTGCGGGATCGATTGCGGGATCGGGGGCGCTCAACAAGGACAAATTGGTGGAGGCTGCCGCGACCGTCTCGGGCGGGGCTGCCTTGGAATTCTGAGAGGAAGCTTTGCCGGCCTGGCGCAGACCAAAGCCGAGGAGCAGGGCCAGGAGCACGATGCTGGCAAGGGTGAGAGCCGCGCGCCAAGGCGATGTTGCGGAGCGGCGGAGCGGTTGCGCGTGAGGTGACGGGACGAGCGTGGGGCGGGAACTCGTCGGTTGGGAAATGGTGGGTTGGGCAACTGGCTCGGGGACCGACTGTGCAATGGTTGCGGCCTCCGGCGCGGAATGGGCGGTTGGTTCCGCTGGGGGCGGCGACAATTGCAGGGACGGCGAGATCGGGTGCGCGGCTTCTTCGAAGTCGAAGCCGGGGCCGAGATCAGGAGCGAGCGGAATTTCGGCTGCCGGAGAAAAAGTTTGGACGGCCAGTTGCGGAGCGGGGACGGGCACCGGCTCGGGAGAGTGGACGGGTTCGCGAGGTTCGGACGGCCGGCGAATGAAGTCCATCATTGGCGATTTCAAATGATGCACAAATTCAAGAGAAGCCGAGCGCTCGCCCTCGTGGGATTTGACGCTCGCGATCAAGTGATCGCCGGGACCCTCATCGACGCGCAACTCGAGATCGGCAATATCGTTGGGGATGCGGTCAGGAGAGACAATTTCGACGGCGTAACCGCGGGCCAGCAGATCGAGCGCCAGCTCTCGCGAGCACGCTTGCGAGTTCGTAATGATTCTTGCCAGTGCCATAACTCGTGTCGCCTCGGCGCTTGGTTTCGCCGCACGGTTGAGGCGGGCTTAGCGGTATTGCTCCAGAACAATAACGGCCCGGTTCAAGGCAGCGGCGAGCGCTGCGATCTGTTGTTCAGTCCGGCGAAGATCCCCACGATCAATCGCCTCGTTCACCCCGGGGATCACCACGGCTGCGTACCCGGTGTACTGACCGGGGGCGAAGATGGCATGGCGAAACCAGGGACGGTTGGGCAATCCCTCTGGAATCAGGAGCGCCCGTTCCGCATCCCGAAGTTTAGCATTCAAGCGGTCGGGCGAGGCAGGCAATTTCCGTTGTTTTTGCAAAATCTTTGCTCCCGCGTCCTGGAGGCGACGCGCGGCTTCGAGGGCTGGAGCGAAGTTTGGCGCCTTGTCGCGGAACCGCTCCTTGCTTTTGTTACTGGCGGCGTCGAGGTAGACCAGGATTTCCTTGCCGTAGTTCTCGTAATCGTAGGGAAGCACGTCGGCGCCGGACATGCGGATGAGTTCCAGGCCGTAGATGCGGGCCATCTGGCGCTCGTAGAGGAAATCCGGGTCGCCGAAGTTCTTGAACCAGGCGAAGTTATCGAAGGCGGAGTGGTACACGCCATAATCGCCGCTGGAACCGATATCGGTGGAAGGCACGCCCAGATGCTGAAGGAAAACGGTGTAGTCGGAGCCACTGCCGAGATCGCCGACGGGGACATCGCCATGCAGGGCGGCGGGAGGCGGGCGAAAAGTGCTGGTTTCCTGCGGGTGGTTTCTTTCGGCACTGGGGTCGCTGGATTTTTTCCACGCGTCATAGACGGTTCCGCCCTGGGGCGAAGGGACGGCCTTGGTAATCTCGCGGATAAATTCTTTCAAGCTAGGAACGCCGGAGGCACCGAACTTCCTGCCCGCAACGGCCACGTCCATGTTGAAATAGGCGGCAGCGTTTTCCAGTTCGTGGGCATGATCTTCGCCCCACTCGGTGGAACCGATGAGGCCTTCTTCTTCGGCGTCCCAACTCGCAATGACAATGGTGCGCCTGGGTTTCCAGCCGGACTTCAGAAGTTCGCCCAAGCCGTGCACGGACTCCAGCATGGCGGCGGTGCCGCTGTTGGGATCGACCGCGCCAAACACCCAGGCATCGCGATGGTTGCCAGCCACTACCCATTCATCGGGCGAAGAGGCCCCCCGCGCTTTGCCGATTACATCCCAGATGGTGCGGAACTGGTAGTCCTGCTTAAGGTGCATCCTGATTTTTGCGGGGCCGGGACCGACGTGGTAGGTAAAGGGCAGGGCTCCCTGCCACTCGCGCGGCGAGGGCGGTCCGCCGAGGTGCTGGAGAATGGGCGAGGCGTCGGCGTAGGAAAGAGGAGTCACGGGAATCTTCGGCAACTGTTCGGAGGCAGCGGGAGAAATGCGACGGGCGTCGGGCAATGCTGGAGTGGAGGCGAGTCCGGGGGTGGTTGGGTCACCGGGAAACTGGAACATGAAACCGATCGATCCGCGCTGGACGGCGGTGGCGGGACGCCACGGGCCTTTGGGATAGGCGTCTCCGCGGTAGTAGCCGTCGTCTTTCGGGTCGGAATAAATGATGACTCCGGCGGCACCGCGTTCCTGGGCGACGAAGGCTTTCACGCCGCGAAAATTCTCACCGTAACGGACGATGACGATCTTGCCGCGGACATCGACGTTCATCTGGTTGAGCTTGTCAAAGTCATCGGGGGAGCCGTAGTTGGCATAGACAACCTCGGCCTCGGCGTCGCCGGAGGGCGACATGGCGTTGTAAGGAGTGACGACGCGCGGATCGTCCTGAAAGGGATCGTCATCGACATGCTCGCGGCGGGGCCCATGCATTTCCACACCGGCCGGCTCGATCATATCCACGCGGATCTCCGCGGGGTAGTTAAACCACACTTTGTATTCGACGATCTCAGTGTCGAGTCCGGCTTCGCGAAATTTTTGCGCGACGTAGTCGGCGGTGGCTTTGTCCTCGGGAGAACCGGCGATGTGAGGGGCCTGGGTGAGGATGCGGAGATGCTGTTCCGCGAGTTTGGGGTCGGGGACGGCCATGAACTTCTTCTCGATCTCGAGTTCGGCAGCGGCATCGCGGAAGCCGGTGATGGCCCAGCGCTCGGGCTGTTCTTTTTCTTTAGCAGCACGATCAAATGCCTGCAGGCTGGAACCAATCAGCACGAAGAAGAGCGCAGCACCGGAAAGAAGTTTCATGAAGCTCCTTGTGGAGAACACCGATTCAGGGGGCATAGGGCCGCAGCATAAAATTCGCAGCGCAAAATGAAGATTGTACCGTGTGGAGGGAGAGGTCCGCGGAAGGCGTTACACTAAAGAGCAATGAGCAAGTCGCCAACGGCTCGATTTTCGGATCGGGTGGAGAATTACGTCCGCTATCGCCCGGGATATCCGGATGAGGTGCTCGAACTGCTTCGCGCCGAGTGCGGGCTGCAGCCGAGTCAGATTGTGGCTGACATCGCTTCCGGCACAGGCATGTTCAGCCGGCTGCTGCTGGAAAACGGGAACTCGGTTTTCGCGGTCGAACCGAACACGGAGATGCGGGAGATGGGGCTGCATCAGATGGAGAGTTACGATCGACTGGTGTCCATTGCCGGAACGGCCGAGGAGACGACTTTACGGTCGGCTTCGGTCGACTTGGTCACCGCCGCCCAATCTGCGCACTGGTTCGACCTGCCTCGGGCGCGCGCGGAATTCGCGCGCATTCTGAGGCCGGGAGGGTGGTGCGTGCTGATATGGAATGAGCGGCGCACCGGGAGCACGCCTTTCCTGCGCGACTACGAGCGACTGCTGCTGACCTACGGCACCGACTATAAGGAAGTGCGCCACGAACGCACGACCGCGATGATCCATGAGTTTTTCGCGCCGGCGCGGTGCGA
>PMBA01000186.1:7010-10682 GCA_003152795.1 Acidobacteriaceae bacterium
TAATTTGTGATTTGTAATTTAAAGGCATTGGGTTTCAAATTACCAATTACAAATCACAAATCCCATGTCTGGACCCAAATCGTTTCACATGTCACCCGAGGAATTCCGCCGCCAGGGCCACGCCGTCGTGGACTGGATCGCCGACTACCAATCCCGCATCGAAAGCTTCCCGGTACTGTCGCGAGTGCAGCCGGGAGAAATTCGTTCGAAGCTGCCGGCAAGAGCGCCGGAACAGGGCGAAGCCTTCGACCAGATTCTCGGCGACATGGAGAGAGTGATTCTGCCCGGCATCACGCACTGGNNCACGCACTGGCAGTCGCCCAACTTCTACGCATACTTTCCGGCGAACGCTTCAGGGCCGGCGATTCTCGGCGATCTGCTTTCTTCCGGACTGGGCGTGCAAGGGATGCTCTGGTCGACAAGTCCGGCTTGCACGGAGCTGGAGACGCACGTACTCGACTGGCTGGTTCCGATGCTGGGCTTGCCGGAGAAATTTCTTTCGACCGGCAGCGGGGGTGGAGTGATTCAGGACACGGCGTCGAGCGCGTCGCTCTGCGCCCTGATCGCCGCGCGCGAGCGCGCGAGCCGGTTCGCCAGCAACCGCCAAGGCTGCGATGGACGACTGGTCGCTTATTGCTCCACACAAACGCATTCCTCGGTTGAAAAGGCGATGAAGGTGGCGGGGATGGGTTCGGACAACCTGCGCCACATCGACGCAGACCAGAACTTTGCGATGCGGCCAGAGGCGCTGGCCCGCCAGATCGAGCGCGACATCAAGGCCGGCCTGATACCCTGCTTTGTTTGCGCGACCGTGGGGACCACATCTTCGAACGCGATTGACCCGGTGCGCGAAATTGCGGGCATCTGCCGCGAGCATAATCTGTGGCTGCACGTCGATTCCGCGATGAGTGGCACGGCGGCGCTGTGCCCGGAATTCCGTTTCATCAACGACGGAGTGGAGTTCGCGGACAGTTACTGCTTCAACCCGCACAAATGGATGTTCACCAACTTCGATTGCAGTTGCTTCTACGTTGCCGACCGGAAGCACTTGAAGCAAACGTTTTCGATTCTGCCGGAGTACCTGCGGAACCAGGCGACGGAATCGGGCTCGGTCATTGATTATCGGGACTGGCACATCCAACTGGGGCGCCGATTTCGCTCGCTCAAGCTCTGGTTCGTAATCCGGCATTACGGGATCGAAGGGCTGCAACACCACATTCGCGAGCACGTGCGCCTGGCGCAACAATTCGCGGCGTGGGTGCGGGGGGATTCGCGCTTCGAACTGGCCGCGCCGGCGCAACTCAACCTCGTCTGTTTCCGGTTGCTGGCGGGAGATCACGCTAACCAACTGCTGATGGAGCGGCTGAACGGGAGCGGCGACCTGTACCTGACGCACACCAAGCTGGATGGCAAACTTACGCTTCGACTGTGCGTGGGCCAAACCAACACGCAGGCGCGGCATGTGGAACGCGCGTGGCAGCGAATCCAGGAAGAGACTGGGAAGCTGGGGAATTCCTGATACGGTGTCGGCAAAGGTGAGGGCGATGGCGCGGGAAATTTCAGCCGGGGGAGTGGTGCTGCGCGAGATTTCTGGAGTCTGGCAGGTCGCACTGATTGAGCCGCAGAAGAGTGAACCGAAGAAGGAAAGCCGCAAACCCGCACCCGCACCCGCGAAGACGGCGCGCCCGCGCGGCCGTGCGATTTTAGGGCTGCCCAAGGGGCTGGTGGATGCGGGCGAGAAGCCGGAAGCGGCGGCGGTCCGGGAAGTGCGGGAAGAGACCGGCATTGTGGCCGAACCGGTCACCAAGCTCTGCGATAACAAGTACGTCTATGTCCGGACCTGGGGCGATGGCAAGCGGGTATTCAAAATCGTGAGTTTCTACCTGATGCGCTATGTGTCCGGAGAAATTGACGACCTAAAGCGCGAGATGCGGATCGAGGTAAGGCGAGCTCTGTGGGTGCCTCTGGCCGATGCGAGCAAACAGCTGGCGTACAGCAACGAACGCAAGGTGGTACGGCAGGCACAGGAGTATCTGGAAACGAAGGGCTTCGCGCCTTAGCGAAACTCCGATTCGAGTGTCGACAGAAAGCATAAACCACAGGGTACACGGGGTGCACGGAGGACCCCAGAACTCAATCAGAGGTTTAGGGGGTTGGGGAGGGGAACGCGCGGTCGATGGCCGTCTTCTCTTCGGGCGTTAAACGACGGGACGCACCCTTCTGCAGATCGCCCAGTTCGAGCGGTCCGATGGAGATGCGCACCAGACGCAGAACGCGAACCTGCAGCGCTTCGAGCAGACGCCGGATTTGGCGGTTCTTGCCTTCGTCCAGGGTAATCTCAAGCCAGCTATTTTTATCGCCGTGACGAAGCAGGCGGGCGTGCTTGGCGCGCAGGGGTTGGTTGGGATTCGCTTCCGGCAGGTCGCCATCCAAGGCGGAGCGTCGAGTGATGCTCGCGAGCAGTCGGGCGTCGGCGACGCAGTCGACCTGCACATGATATTTTTTGTCCAAATGACTGGATGGCGCGGCGATCCTGGCGGCCCACTCCGAATCATTGGTCAACAGGAGCAAGCCTTCGCTTGCCTTATCCAAGCGCCCGACGGGACCAACCCAGGGCAAACCCGGTTGAAGCAGATCGTAAACGGTGGCGCGCGCTTTCTCATCGGACGCGGTCGTGACCACGCCGCGCGGTTTGTTGATGATGAGGTAGATCGCGGGCGACTTGCCGAGCGGCGAACCGTCGACCGCAATCCGGTCCTGAGGGATTCGCACGGGGGCATCCGGATCCCGGACGATCCGCCCGTTTCGAGTGACACGTCCGGCCCGAATCAAAACCGCCGCCTGGGACCGCGAGCAATAGCCCAATTTGGAAAGGGCTCGCGCCAGGCCAATTCGCTTCGGTGCGGTCACATCCCTCACGATGTCTCCAACCATGCTGGCTCTGCCTGCGGGTCGTTCATCCATTGATTTTCGCTGGTCGCTTTGCTGAGCACCAGTTGCACATCACTGATGTAGCGCTCGCGGAATGCTCCTTCTGCAGCAGGCCAGGTAGTAATCCCACATGCGCACGAAACGATCGTCGAATCCGAGGCGGCGCACTTCGGGGAGATGTTGCAGAAATCGAGGTCGCCATTGGTTAAGGGTAAGAGCGTAGTGCTTGCCGATGTCTTCCATGTGAAAAAGCCGCATGCGGGTTTTACCAGCCAGCGATTGCTGGATCGCAAGTCGTCGTAGTGTTCGTACCCGACGGCTTCGAACACTTCGATGCACACGATCTTGTCATACTGCCCGCGCAAGGTGCGATAGTCTTCGAACAACAACTGGATGCTGTCCCAGGCCCTGCTCCGCGAGAATACACCTCGGGCGCAGTCGTGCGCCTACTGGCTGATGGTGGCGTGGATCAAGAATTTGCCGGCACCTATGGGAGCAGACTTTCCGGCAGCGCGACAAAATCCGAAGGCCGCCGCTGGTTCGTCCGATGGCGTGTTTTCTTCATGGCCTGTGCCGAGCTTTGGGGATACCGCCGCGGCCGGGAATGGATTGTGTCTCACTATCGCTTCACCAAGTGAGAAAATATGGCCTGTGTCGCAGCGAAGGGCCGGGCCAGCCGAATGGTATAATCAAAGTTTGTTTCCACGTTGCCGTTGGCAGTGGGCGCGTAGCTCAATTGGC
>PMBA01000332.1 GCA_003152795.1 Acidobacteriaceae bacterium
GAAGCGGCCGACCTGGTCTTCTACAACACCTGCAGTATTCGCGACAAGGCGGAGCAGAAGGTGTTCAACCGGCTGGCGGACTACAAGAAATATCGGGCGCAGGGAAAACAGTTTGGCGTGCTGGGGTGCGTAGCGCAGCAGGAGGGCGAGAACATTTTCGAGCGCGCTCCTTATGTATCGCTGGTCTGCGGGTCGGCTTCTTACCGCAATCTTCCGCAGATGCTGGTGCAGNNACTTCCCGCACCAATCCCCACCGCGGCTACATTACGATCATCGAGGGATGCGACAAGTTCTGCGCCTACTGCGTGGTCCCCTATACCCGCGGCAAGGAGCGCAGCCGGACTTCTGCTTCTGTTCTGGAAGAAGCGCTACAACTGGTGGACCTCGGTTACACGGAGGTTCAACTGCTCGGGCAAAACGTGAACTCCTACCGCGATCCCGATGGAAAGAAAAGCTTTGCCGAACTGCTGGCTGCGATCGCCTCGGTTGCCGGGATTCGGCGGGTGCGCTTTACGACTTCGCATCCGCGCGATTTTGGACGCGATATTGTCGATGTCATCGACGCTGTGCCAGCGCTTTGCGACCATGTCCATCTGCCGGTCCAGAGCGGATCTACCCGGGTGCTCGACGCCATGCAAAGGCTTTATACGCGCGACCAGTACCTGGAGCGCATCTCGTGGATTCAGGCGGCGCGGCGCGATATCTCTCTCACCAGCGATTTGATTGTCGGATTTCCCGGCGAAACAGAACGCGACTTTGAAGAGACCCTTTCGCTGATGGACCTGGTCGGATATGACAGCGTGTTTACGTTCAAGTATTCTCCCCGGCCGAATACTCCGGCTTTGCGGCTGGAAGATGCGATCCCGGACGTGGAAAAGGTTCGGCGGCTGGCCGTGGTGAATGACCGGCAGAAGCAGATCGGGGTGCGGCGCAATCAGCGGCACGTTGGGCAAGTGCTCGAGGTCATGGTGGAAGGGAAGAACGCGGCGCGGAAACAGTGGATTGGGCGAACTTCGCAAATCAAGGTGATGAACTTTACGGCACCCACGGGCGTTGAGCTTGCAACTGGAAGCTACGTTCAGGTGCGCGTGACGGGAAGTTTCCCGAACAGCCTGGTGGGAGAGATGGCTGGCTGAGGGAGCGATTGGCGTCTCGCCCGGCAGGTTTGAGGTGTTTATGGAAGTTGAAATGAAAATTCGGGGCCTGATGATGGATCCGGTTTCGAACATGCCGATTGTGCTGCTCAAAGACGTCGGCAGCGACACCGTGCTTCCGATCTGGGTGGGCGTGTACGAGGCCAATGCCATTGCGCTCGAAATCGAGAAAGTCAACACGCCGCGACCCATGACGCACGACCTGATCAAGAGCGTGCTCACCGGTCTCGACGCCATGGTTCACAAAATTGTGGTGACCGAACTGAAAGACGACACTTTTTACGCCGTGATCTGGCTGGAAAGGGAAGGACACGTGGTGAGTATCGACTCTCGCCCGTCTGACGCCCTGGCGCTGGCGTTGCGGGTGGATTGCCCCATCTTCGTTGACGACGAGGTGCTGAAAAACTCGAAGCAGTCCGCCAATCCGGTGCCCGCCGTTACCAGCGATGAACTCCGCAAGTGGCTCGAGGACCTCGGCGATGACGATCTCGGCAAGTACAAGATGTAGAGGCGAAACTCAGTTTGCGGTTCTCGGTTCTCAGTTTCGGCAGGAGATGAGGCCGTTCTCAGCGGCTCTATGCGCATTCTTCGTATGCGCTGGACTGGCGGTTGCGCAAGTCAATCCGGTTCGTGCCGATCCCGCCGCCAAGAATCCGGTGTCCGGATCGACGATCGCACTTCGCGCCACTTCCACCATGAACGTGCCCTCGGAGATGGGGGGAGCTTTTATGACTCCCTCGAAGTGTGATTCCGACGGCAATCTCTACATCCGCAAGTTCGCCATGGATCGGCCGCTGCTTGGCCCGGTGGTGAAGATCGATCCGGATGGCAAGCGCGTCGCGCTGTTTGACCCGGCCGCGTTTTCGCAACTGGCGCTCGACCGCGCCGACGCTTTCTCGCCCGCGTCCGATGGCGGCATGTATCAGATCGCGCAGAGTGGCGTTTTGAAGCCTCGAATCTACGTGCTGCATTTTTCTTCCGACGGATCGCCTTCCTCGCCGACGCGTCTCGATGCCGACTTTGAGGTTTATACGTTCGCAGCGTTTGCCGGCAGAAATTTTCTTCTCTCAGGGGTCAAGCGCGATGTGCAGAATAAAGACGATCGCGGCCACAACTTCACCGCCGTGTTTTCCGCCGACGGAAGGGAACTGGCGCAACTTTCATTTCAGCCCCGTGCAGCGCTGAAAGCGGGATTGAAATCGGATGCCGCCGCTCACCAGGAACCACAGAAGGAGCCTGAGAAATCGGCGCCCGTGCTCGATCTGGCCGATGCCGAAGCCGGCAGCGATGGCAACCTTTACGTCATGCGACGTTCATCGCCGGCACTGGTCTATGTGATCACCCCGAGCGGAAAGATTCTTGAGACTCTCAAGGTGGCGGGCCCCCGTGGCAGTGCCCCCAGTGGGTTTCATGTTTCCGGAAACCAGTTGGCCATTTCGTTCTGGAATGAAGAAGGAGAAAGCCAGACGGTGGTGGTCGCGGACGCGCAGACCGGTCGGAAGATCGCGAGCTACGGCGATCCTGCCGGACTGGGTTCGTCGTTCGCCTGCTATGAGGCGAACGAAGGAGTGTTTACTTTTCTGAAGCTGGGAGAGGGAAATGCGCTGGAAGTCGTACGGGCCGAAGCGCAGTAGGGTTCCAATTCAGAGATTACCGATCCCAAGTTGCCAATTTCCCCATGCCTGATTCCGCCGAACAGCTCCAGCGTCTTTACCTTTCGGGATTCGAACTTCAGACTTTTGAACGCTATCCCAAATGCATTGGCGTGATGCGCGACAACTGCGTGGCCCTGCTCGTGCCGGGCGTGGACGGCTTGCAGATTCTGGGCACGCCCGGCTGGCGGATGGGCGAGATAATGGGCGTGCTGACGGAAATGGAAGGACGCAGAGTTTTTCAGGCGAAGAGCGAAGTAGTCGAGGCCACGCTGGAGCGCTTGGCGATACTGGAGAAGTTCCGCCAGGACCTGGTGGCGTCGATAAGGGGACTCTGATGCCGAAAGCTGCCGTGTCTCATCACATAGGCTGTTGGTGATGCCTATATCTCACGATTGACATCATACTGTCATTTGTGACATCATTTTCAGTATGCGCACAACACTCAACCTCGATGACGACGTTCTTCAGGTGGTGAAGACCTACGCTGAAAACCGTTCGCTTGCGATGGGGAAGGCACTCTCGGAACTGGTGCGTCGCGGTCTGACCGCACCTCCGAAAACACGGGCCATCAATGGCCTCGTGGTCTTTGATCTTTCCGAAGAGAGCGAGCCAGTTACATCCGAACTGGTGAAGCGGTTGCAGGCCGAGGAACTGTGAGCGGCTTCCTGCTGGATGTCAACCTGCTGATTGCCCTCCTGTGGCCTCCGCATGAGGCTCACCAGCGGGCACAGCGCTGGTTCGCGCAGAATGCCCATCAAGGGTGGGCGACCTGCGCCATGACCCAGGCCGGGTTTGTTCGGATTGTCTCGAATCCAGTCTTTTCGCGGCGCGCTGTTTCTCCTGGGGACGCGCTGCAGGTGCTGAGAGGCAGCCTTGAGCATCCGGCGCATCGTTTCTGGACCGAAGACATCGGAGTCGGCGAAGCGCTTGCTCCTTTTGGGACTCGACTGGTGGGCCACCAGCAAGTCACCGACGCCTACTTGCTCGGGCTTGCGATCCAGAAGAAGGGGAGACTGGCTACGCTGGATGGAAGCCTTTCGTCTCTACTGCCGGAACAGAGTGCCGCAAGAGCCCGACTTGTGCTGCTATAAATCCGCTGATGGGTGATTCCCGAACATAGGGTTCAGTTCGTTAACTTAACATAATACCTGTTATCGGACATTACTACAGAGTGGGCGGGCGGCCATTGTTCCAGCCTGTTACCCGGAAAACACCATTCTCGGATGAAACAGTGTCCCGGCGATTCGGGTGGCGATGGCGATCAGGTCGCGTTGTCCGTAGAAGACCTTCACCTGTGGGGCGCGCGACATTTCCGGTAGATTTACGGCGCGGCCGCTGCGGATAAGGGCGGCGCTTTCTTCCGTGGCGGTTACGCTTGGCAACTGCGGCACCAACTTTCTGGGATGCACAAACAACGACTCTGCGATTCCCTGCTTCATCGCGGCTTCCAACGCTTCCAGCGAGTGCGCCTCTGCGACAACGAACTCGGCCAAGGTGGTGCGCCGCAGGCTGGCCAGGTGAGCGCCGCACCCCATTTTCCGGCCCATCTCGTGGGCCAGCGACCGTATGTAGGTACCCGAGGCCACGCGGGCGCGGAAAATGGCCCGATCCGCGCTGGTGTCCAGAATTTCAAATTCCTTGATCTCGACCTGTAC
>PMBA01000342.1 GCA_003152795.1 Acidobacteriaceae bacterium
CCGAACTCCGAGAGTTCGATCTGGCGCGTGAATGTCGATGGGACGGGGATGGCGTTGGTGACACAAGCGATAAGGGCGGCAGGGGACCAATCGCACCGCTGGCCGGTGTTCCTTCCCGACGGGAACCATTTTTTATTCTGGAGCGGCAACTTTGGGAACTCGAAGGACGACCGTTCCAGCGGCATCTACGTCAGTTCCCTGGAGGGCAAGGAGAGAAGACTTGTTGTGCTGTGCCATTCGAGTGTTGGGTACGATTCCCACAATTTGTTTTACGCGGACGACCAAAGGCAGTTGGTCAGCGTCGCTTTTAACGTATCCGGCGCGACGGTTTCGGGGAACACGACGGTGATCGCGAATGTCGTGGGATTCCAACCCTCGACTTATTGGGCGGCCTTCGCGGTCGCACCGAACGGGACATTGGTCTACAACACAAATGTCGGAGCGGCGGAGTCGGCGCTGACGTGGGTGGACCGATCGGGCAAAGAACTGAGCCGGGTCGGCGATCCAGCGATCATGGCAAACCCGACGCTGTCGCCGGATGGCAGCCGGGTCGCGCTGGATATCAGCGACCAGAAGGCGAATAACGTGGATATCTGGATCGAAAGCACGAGCGGAGCGGGGAATGCGCGTTTCACGTTTGACCCGTCGGAAGAGGTGGTGGGCGTATGGTCGCGAGATGCAAACATGCTGGCCTACCGGGCGATCATCGCAGGGGGCATAAGTCTTTTTTTGAAGCGAGCGAATGGGCTGGAGCGCGAGCGGGAGAAATTCACCATGAGTCCGGACATGGGCGACATTTTTCCCAATTCCTGGTCATTGGACGACCAGCAGATACTGTGCACCCATGAAACTGCGACGGGGTACTACCTGGAGATAATGCCGGTGGCGGGGGGAGAGCCAACCCGGTTTCTGACGAGCAAGGGCAGCGAGTCGAACGGACAAATATCTCCGGATGGAAAATGGGTGGCCTATGCCTCCGATGAGTCCGGCAATTGGGAGATTTACGTGACGTCGTTTCCCAGTGCAGCGGGAAAATGGCAGGTGTCGCGCGGCGGGGGCACGGAGCCGCGGTGGGGTGGGGATGGCAAAGAGATTTTCTACATAGGACCGCGCGGCATGTTGATGGCTGTGCCCGTCAATAGCGCGAGTGCCTTCGTGACGGGAACGCCGGCGCCGCTGTTCCAGGTTTACGGACGCGCTCCGATTTCCAGCACCGACGTTTTCACCTACGACGTGGCCAAAGACGGGAAGCGCTTTCTGGTGAACCGGTACGTGAAACCCGAACACGTGGCGCCGCTGACCATTTTATGGCAGGCAGTGGCGGGCAATCCATCGCGATAACGATGGAGCACGTTGTTCCGCCTGGCAGCGAGGCGCTATCCGCGCTGAGCGTTCGCCATTTTTCACTCACCCTTGGGCCGGACTGATGGGAACGACCACTCTGTTGTGTGCTCCGTCACTGAATTTGACTGCATGTGAGAGTTAACTTCCAAGATTGCCGGAGGTGTGTCCGATGAAAAACAGCGGGAAGGTGTGCGTATTCGGTTTGTTGCTGGTTCTGGGTGTGGCGATTGCGGCGAACTTCAGTATGCAGGCAAGCGCTCAGGCGTCGGCGGGTGGTGCGGTGCTGCCGGTGGGGAAGACGGTTCAGATCAAGGCTCCGCTGGGCCTGCCTCCGGTGCCGATACCGGCGGGTAATCCTCCGACCGAGGACACGATTGCGCTGGGGCGGCGGCTCTATTACGACCCACAGCTTTCGGTGGATGGCACGATTTCGTGCGCGTCGTGCCATGCGCCGCAGTTTGGCTTTTCGGATGAACACAAGGTCTCGAACGGCGTTGGCGGCAAGACCGGCACCCGGCACTCGCCGACGGTGATCAATTCGGCCTACAACACCCTGCAATTCTGGGATGGCCGCGCCCCCAGCCTGGAAGAGCAAGCGAAGGGACCGATGGCGAATCCGGTCGAAATGGCGCACTCGCTCGACGGAGTTGTGAAGCGCGTGCTGGCGGACCCCAAATACGTAGTGCTCTTCAGGAAGGCGTGGGGCACGGACCAGATCAACATCGAGCTTGTGGCCAAGTCCATTGCTTCGTTCGAACGGACCGTGCTTGCGGGCGATTCGGCCTTTGACCGCTATTACTATGGACATGACAAGAAGGCGCTTTCTCCGGCCGCGCAGCGCGGACTGAAGATTTTCACCGACCCGAAGAAGGCGAACTGCGAGGTATGCCATAGCATTGGCAAGACGAGCGCGCTGTTCACGGATAATAAATTCCACAACCTCGGCATCGGGGCGGATACGCGGGGCAATCTGAACGATGTCGGCCGCTTCAGCGAAACCAAGAAGGATGAGGACATGGGGGCCTTCAAGACGCCGACCTTGCGCAATCTGGCTCATCGGGCACCTTTTATGCATGATGGGAGTTTTCCCACGGTGAAAGACGCGCTGGCGCATTACATTGGCGGGGGCAATTTGAACGATCACCTGGACAAGGAAATCCATGCGCTCGACTTTCTGACGTTTGACGAGCGCGATGATCTGCTGCAATTTCTGGATTCTTTGAACGGCAAGTTGCCGGGCAATGTCGGGCCGCCGCCGGACCTGGCGCCCGCGCCGAAGATCACCGCGGCGTCGGTGAAGTGACTGCCTGGTAAGAAACTCGGATCGAAGCAGGTTTACGGGAAGGGCACGATTTCAGGCAGGCCGCAAGGCCCGAACAATCGTGGTCGGCTTTTAGCCGCGGCGGCGCAGCTTCGGGCTGGCGCAGTATTATCTGGTGTGGGAAGTTGCTGACCTGAGAGAGCGGAGACCTGCAAATGAAAAGAAAATTCCCGCTGGGCGCAGCGTTGGTTTTGGCGGGGGCGCTGGCGTTCGCCGGCGGTTTCGACAGTAAGAATTCCGACGATGAAAGTTCATGGCAGCGCGATCTGCTGGCCTGGCGCGCGGAGCGGGCCACCAACCTGCAGGCTCCGGAAGGCTGGCTTTCTTTGATCGCGCTCGGCTGGCTGAAAGAGGGGGACAACAGTTTTGGTTCCGCGGAAGACAGCCGGGTTCAGATCGCAGGCAAGGTGCCGGCGCACGTCGGGGTGGTGCGTCTGGAGAAAGGGGCGCTGCGCTTGCTGGCTCCGGCGGGAGGATTTCCCAAGGACCTTCTGGTGGATGGTGAATCGGCCAAGGAGCAGGCGCTGGTTGCGGACGATGCCGACAAGCCCTCGAAGCTTACGATGGGGACGGTCACAGTCATCGTGATCCATCGCGACGACCGGTACGCGTTACGCGTCAAGGATCAGCAAGCCGCGACCCGAGTCGGCTTTCACGGATTGCGCTGGTACGCGCCGAATGCGGCCTACCGGGTTCATGCGCGCTGGATCCCGTACAACCCTCCGAAAGTGCTCGACATTCCGACGGTGCTTGGCACGACGACCCATCTTCCGGCACCCGGCGCCGCCGAATTCACGGTGGATGGGCAAGTGGTGCGACTGGAGCCAGTGCTCGAAGATCCGAAGGCGACTGATCTGTTCTTTATTCTTCGCGACGCTACCAGCAAGAGTACGACTTACGGTGCGGGGCGTTTTCTGTATACCGAACTACCGGACCATGGTGTAAATCAGCCGGGCGAAGTGTGGCTCGATTTCAATCGCCTGGTGAATCCGCCCTGCGCATTTACGGCCTATGCGACGTGTCCGCTGCCTCCGCCGCAGAATCGGCTTGGGGTTGCGATACCGGCGGGCGAGCAGCGGTACCACGATTAAGATGGGGCGAGAAGAATGTTTGGGCGGATTCTCATCGTCGCGTGGGGTGCCCTTTTCGCAGGGACAGCGGCCTTGTTTCTATTCCCAAAGGGTGTGGTGCGGATCCTGAGCCCAACGATCCTCCTCATCTTCAGTGTGGTCGTAATCCTCGGCTCTGTAATCTATGGATTGGTTGTCACCTACCACCGAATTGCAAATCGAAGCGGCTCAGGGTAGCGGGTACTGATTGACGGAAATCGTGGATAATATCCTTTTCAGGAATGCAACTTTACGTTGGTCCGGGAGTTCTGCATGAGATGGGTGCTGATTGTCCTCGCCGTCGCCGGTATCGTGGCTTCTTCGCTCGCTTTGCGCGAGCATTACCGTACCGACGCTTCGCCCTGCAGCATCAATGAGCGGTGGGACTGCGGCATCGTGAACCACAGTCCGTACGCCGTGTTCCACGGAGTGCCAGTGGCCGTGATTGGCATTGCCGGATATCTGCTGCTGGGCGTGCTCGCCTTCGGAAAAGCATACCCGTGGATGCTGCCGCTGGTGACGGTCGCCCTGGTTTTTGCGATCCACCTGGCGGACATAGAAAAATTCGTACTGGGCGTTTGGTGTGTCTATTGCGTCATCTCGCTCGGAGTGATTACCCTGATGACCCTGCTGGTGATCGGCCAGGTGATCGCCGATGCGATGCAGCGGCCGCGGCGATCCTACTCGTAGCGCAGGCTCTCGATCGGGTCGAGAGCGCGCCGCCCATTACTTCGACTCGCGGAAGCGCCAAGTGTGAGCGGGGGATCGCTTGAGAAGGCTTCATTGGTGGTGAACGGATTCAATCGTTGCCGCTGGTGCGCAGTTTCCACGCGATCTGACGCAGTATTCCCAGCCACATCACGGTATCTTCGGCGTCCAGTTGCATACGCCGGATCATGCGCCGCAGATTCTCCTCGGTCGCCGCTGCCGCTCGCGGCTTCACGTATCCGCTGGCGTCAAGGACCTGAAACAGATGTTGGGTCAGCCGCTCGATCTCTCGCGATTTAGCTGGAGTCTTCTTTTCTCTTCCCCGCGCAGTCTTCGGCGGCGCCGTCTTGCGACCTCGCACCACTTCGTAGAGACAGACCGCGACCGCCTGCCCAAGGTTCATCGAACCATGCTCTTCGCGCGTCGGAATCCGCATCACCCATTGGCAATGGCTCAGGTCCTGATTCGAGAGCCCGTATCTTTCCGAGCCGAAAAGCAACGCCACCGGTCCCGTCTTCAGTTGCCGTTTGATCGCGCGGACTCCGTCCTCCAGGCGGTGCAAGGGATGCTGCAAATCTCGCCGCGGTCCGGCCACGGTCGTGCCGACCACCAGTTTGCAGTCCGCAACCGCCTCCGCTATGCCGTCATACTGTTCCGCTTTCGCCAGCAACCCCGACGCTCCCACCGCCGACCGCGCCTCGCGAAATGCCGCGTCGTAGGGATTCACCACCCGCAATCGCCGGACCCCAAAATTACTCATGGCGCGCGCCGCCGCCCCAATATTGAGGGGATTCCGCGTTGCCACCAGCACCACCCGAAGGTTGTCGAGATCGGTCATTGCGCCAGGACATCCATTCTACGGCGCGATGCGCTATATCCCCAGTGGCGTGCCGGGCGTGCGACTTCCGCGCTTGCGGAGCATCCAATAGAGAGTGCTAGGATAGAAGTCCCGCCCCATTAGAGACCGAAACGGTCGGCGCAGGCGGGAACAGGCAACTGAGAATTCCGGGAGGATGAATGGGAAGCAACGGCATCGTCGAAGTCACCGACGCCAATTTCGATTCCGATGTATTGAAGTCCGATAAGCCCGTGCTGATCGATTTCTGGGCGGCATGGTGCGGTCCCTGCCGCGCCATTGCTCCGATCGTGGAAGAACTGGCGGGGGAATATCAGGGCAAAGTGACGGTCGGGAAAATGGATGTCGACCGCAATGCGGCCACGCCCATGCGGTACAAAGTGACTGGCATTCCCACGCTACTGATCTTCAAGAACGGGCAGGTGGTGGAACAGTTGGTGGGATACCGCTCCAAAGACGACATTCAGAAAGCGCTGGATCGTCACGTAGGGTGAGTTGTCAGTCTTCGATCGGCAGCGATCAGATCCCGAAACATGTAAAAGGCCCGGGCAGACGCCGGGCCTTTTGTCGCGCGCAGGGGAATGGTCCTTCCGTATTCAGCGGACGCTGAGCGCCGATTGGAAGTCAAAGGCGTTTACCACGGGGGGCACGGAGGACACAGGGGGAATCGGCGCCTCATCAAGGTCGATCTGTCTGACGCACTGTACTAGTACTTCCGAAGGACGCCAATGACCCGGCCCTGAATCTCAACCGAGGCGGCAGGCACAATGATGGGCTTCATGGCGGCGTTGGAAGGCTGCAGACGAATGTTGTCGCCTTCGCGAAAGAAGCGTTTCAGCGTCGCGTCCGACGAGTCGAGGAGCGCCACCACAATATCCCCGTTGTGGGCGGTTTTCGCCTTCTCGACGAGCACGAAGTCGCCATCGAGGATGGCTTCGTCCTGCATGGATTCGCCACGCACTTCGAGCACGAAGACTTCCTTCGAGCGGACAAAATCCGCCAGGGAGATGGTCTCGTTGTGCTCGACTGCTTCAATCGGACGCCCCGCAGCAATCCTGCCTACCAGGGGTAGGACCATGGCCGTATTCACGGCCATCGACTGCTTCAACTTACCCCTTGGCGGGAGAAGATCAATGGAGCGGCTGCGGTTGTAGTCGCGCGTGAGGAGGCCTTTTTTCTCGAGGTTCGTGACATGCTTGTGGACCGTGGCCAGGGAACTCAGCCCCATGCCTTCCTTGATCTCTTCAAACGAAGGGGAGTATTGCTTCTCCGCCACGAAGCGCGAAATAAAGTCATAGAGTTCGCGTTGACGCCGAGTGATCGCCATGCCGGGAGCATAGGCGAACGTATGGCGAATGTCAATAACGAGGGAGGAGCGAGGGCGCGCAATTGCCGACTTATGGCAGAATCCCATCCGATTGCGCCGGACCCGGCCATAGTCGGCAAGGCCAGCCCAGGCGGCGGTATACTTGGAGACTCAGGAGCAGGCATGGGCCGATATCGTTACGGCGAAATTCTGTTGAATGCCGCTTACTATCTCCTTGTCTTGTGCGTAGTGGGTGCGCGTCCGCTCCTGATTGGGAGCGTCTTCAAGCTAATCGCTTCCCTGGCGCTTGGCTGCCTGCTTGCGTTTGTAGCGGTCCATTCGGCGAATATCCGCAGGCTGGTAATCTTCTGCCTCCACTCACTTCCAGTCTCCTACTTTCCGTTGGCCGTCGATCGGCGATGGGCAGAGCGATCGCAGACGCCGGCTGCAGTTCCGAATGAACCAAGTCTCTCTCCGCTGTTTCAGCGTCCCCCACCTATCTTCTCGTTGTAATTCCTCTTGAAGTGCATGCCGTGGTTTGGACGGCAATGGCCTTCTGCTTTTCCAGATATAGAGAATCAGGCTCCCTGGCCTGGAGAGAGACGGTGTGTGTATGAGCAGTTCCGAGTTCGCGGGACGCGAAGCATTGACTAAGACAGCGCACGGGATTCCGGAGAGTGAATACACCCGCCGTTTGAGCGACCGGCAACAGCAGCTTGCGAGCATCAGGGACCTGCACCGGCGCCTGTGGACGATCTTGATCGCGGCCACCATGGCTGGGATCGTCGTCGCCTGCGTAACGCTTTGGTCGCATTCAATTACGGCTCTTTGGATTCTGCTGCCTTTGGTAGTCATCCTGTCCACCATCCAGTCGCTGGCGAAGAACGCGCGCATCCATGGCCGTGTGCGGCGGATCGTGAGTTTCTACGACCTCGGGGTGGCGCGGTTACGCGACCAGTGGCGAGGACGAGGAATTAGCGGTGAAGAGTTTCTGCCAGACAGACATGCTTACGCTTCCGATCTGGACCTGTTTGGCGCAGGATCTGTTTTCGAATTGCTCTGCACGGCACGGACGGGTATTGGTCGGGCCATGCTGGCGAAATGGCTGCTTCATCCGGCGGAAAGGGCAGAGATCGCAGAGCGGCAGCAAGCGGTTGCCGAACTTCGCAACATGCTAGATCTACGGGAAGAGTGGGCGTCTGTCGAAGGAGGAGCATTCGATCAAGCCGGCGCATCGGTTCCGGAATGGGCGGACGCCCCGGCTATTACCTTTCCGTTGCCTGCGCGGGCACTGGCGATCATCCTGCCAATCGGGCTCATCGTCCTGGCAATTCTGGCGGGGGCCGGGGTGTTCGGCCATCACTGGATTTGGGCTGTCGCCGTTCCCGCTGTGCTTGAAGCGTTTCTGGCGGCGCTTGTGTTGAAGAAAGCAAGACTGACGGCCGCCAACCTCGTGCTGCCTTCGTTCGAGCTTGCGCTGCTTGCGCCGTTGCTGGGTCGCTTGGAGACGTTGGATTTCGAAAGCCCATTGCTCAAGTCGTTGCAGGCGCAACTGACGGCTTCGTCTCGACCGCCCTCGAGAGAAATTCGACGGTTGCGGCTATTGGCCTGGCTTTTGAATATTCGACAAATCGAGTACTTTGCAGTGCTTTCGGCGCCGATTCTGTGGGGCACGAACCTGGCAATCTGTATCGAACGATGGCGGCAGCGGAACCGGGAAGGACTGGTGCGATGGCTGGATTCGCTCGGCCAGTTCGAAGCATTACTCTGTCTGGCCCGGTACTACTACGAAAATCCAGATCACACTTTCCCGGTCTTAGAACCTCAGTCCTCTCCACTGTTTCAAGCTGAGGCGCTGGGGCATCCGCTACTCGACCGCCAGACTTGCGTTCGATGTGATCTAGAGCTTGACGGCCAAGCGACACAAGTGGTCATGGTGAGCGGTTCGAACATGTCAGGGAAGAGCACGTTGCTGCGGTCAGTCGGCGTCAACTGCGTTTTGGCGTTGGCAGGGGCACCGGTGCGCGCCGCTCGACTTCAGATATCGCTGCTGCAAATCGGGTGCTCAATTGCAGTTCAGGATTCGCTGTTGCAAGCGAAATCACGGTTCCAGGCGGAAGTGGAACGCCTGAAATGGATCCTTACGCTGTCGCGCACGAACTGCGTCCTTTTCTTATTGGACGAAGTGTTGGGAGGGACGAATTCGAATGACCGCTTGTTCGGAGCAGGAGCGGTTATCGGCCAATTGGCGGAGAGGGGCGCGATCGGTCTGGTAACGACGCACGATCTGGCACTAACCGGAGTGGTCAAAGCTCTTGACGGCCGGGCGATCAATGTACATTTTGAAGAACAGTATGAGAACGGGGAGATGCGATTTGACTACCGAATGCGACCGGGCGCGCTGACTCGCACAAACGGAGCGAATGTGATGGCCGCATTGGGACTACTGCCGCAGCCGAAGATGCGGCCTGCCAGGTTTGTGTAGACGGCGTCCGACGCGCCCGGGGATTTTGGGTTGCAATGCCGACCTGCTGACGCTACCTTGCCCAAGACGCGTTGGCTAATTCAGATGACGAGCCTACATGACAACGGAACAAGAATCGCGATCGGCAGATTGACGTTGCTGTTTTGCATTTTTTTTCTGATCGCGAGCGGCCTGGGTTACCCGGTGCTTAACCGATTCGACCCGCGGCAGACGCCGGGGCTTTCCGACGTTCGAACCTACGCGGCGCTGGTGACGGGAGGGCCCAGCCTGGCGGGCGAAGACATGCAGTACCGGCGTTTCCGTGTGCTGGTGCCGTGGATCGCCAAACCCTTTTACGCGCTGGCGCGGGGACGAGTCGCAAGCTGGGATCCGGTAATGTTTGGACTGCTGGTTGCAGACTCTCTGTTGGTTGCCGGTACCGCGGTTTTCATCGTGATCATGGGGAGCCGCAAGCTGGGCAGTTCCACAGCGGGGCTGGTTGGGGCATTGCTTTACCTGGTCAATTTTGCCGTCCCGAATCTTCGTTTGGTCGGACTGGTGGACGCCGGCGAAGGCTTTTTCCTGCTGGCATTGCTCTGGAGCTTGTCGGAGTTTGAGCTTTGGGGGTTGCCGGTGATCGCGGTGCTGGGAGCGCTAACGAAAGAATCGTTCGTGCCTTTCAGCATGGTGCTCACATCGGCGTGGTGGTTCTCAACCCGGCGCGATGGCAATGCCAATCGAAACGACGATCGCAATCGCGAGCGAAAGCAGTTCTCGCTGGACGCCGTTTGGATTGTGGCGAGTTGGGCGGCAGGGCTGGCGGCGATGATGGGCGTGCAATGGTGGATCACAGGGGCGTATGCCAGTCCGATTCAGTTTGGTCTGGCTCTTCGTCGCGGCGGCGGCTCGCATTTTGCGGTTTCGCTGCATGATCGGAATCTGTGGTACATCTTTTTGTGGCTGTTGCCCACTGCAATCCCGAACCTGAAACGCTTTCCAAGATCGTGGCTCATTCCGGTGGGCGCGACCTGCGCCATGGCGTTAGTGCTGGATGCCTGTTTTGGAGGAGCGCCGGAAGCCGGGTCGGCATTGGGGAGGGCGCTGTTTAGCGTCGCCGGCCCAGTGCTGAGCCTGTCGTCCGCGTTATTCCTGCTGCGGATTACCAGTTAGCGTCAGGGATTTTGGGTAGTGGCTCGGTTTGGGGAAACTCTGATTCAGGGGCCGCGAAAAGGGACAAACCACGGGGTGCACGGGGTGTCACGGAGGAAAGCGGAGACTTCGTCAGAGCAAACTAACGCACCGCCGGATTTTGGATTCGCCGTCGGGAGGTGGAAGGCACGCGACGGTACCTTAGTCTAGACTTCCACCAATTCCCGTTCCTGGCGCCTGTTCCACAGGGGCGCAAGAATGCTCGATTGGAGAACCTCCGACTCGGCTCTCACCCAGTCTTCNNTTCTGCCGTTCGAGAGTTCTGGTTACGCTGTCCACTGCCGACACCCCACAAATCATTAGTCTGCAACTATTGTAGATGGCGAACTGTTAAAGGGATATGAAACGGATGGTTACTAAAGAGGTGTTACGGGAGCTGTTTGCCCGAGTAGCGGGCGCAGTTGGAGCGACGGGCGATTTGGCTGTGGAGCGGGGCGGGGGCGCCCTGGTGCTCGACTAGCGCGTCGATTCGGCCAGCAGCACGACGAACGAATCGGGCTCGATTTTTCTGTCCTGTCGAGTGCCGGTCACATTTGCCGCCACGGTGAACAGTTGATGGGTGCTGGTGTCGAGGGCCATGGTGCGCGCGGACTTCTGGGTGGTCAGCGTCTGCGCGACGCTGAACTTGTCGCCGCCATCTTCGCGAATCACGGTGATGGTGCCATCTCCGGCCGAGGCAAACGCCAGGCCGCGATCGGCATCGAAGGCGGTTGCGTCGCATCCCTCGCCGATGGCGGGACTGGCCACGACTTTCCCGGTGTCCGCATCCACAACCACCATTTTCTTGTTCCCGCTGCAGCCGGCAAACAGACGCCGGTTTTTGCGGTCGATGGCGAGGCCAGTCGGCTCTTCGCAGTCGGTCAGCTTCCAGCGCGATTTCACCGTCAGTTTCTGTGGATCGAACGCCACCAACTCCGACGTGTCTTCAATATTCACGAAAACCGTGCCCTTTTCGTCGGTCGCGGAAAACTCCGGCTTCCCGCCCAGTTCGATTTTGCCGACCACCTCGCCTTTGGCGGCATCCACGGCTGTGGTGTCATGACCTTTGCCGTTAAAGGTAAAGACGCGTTTGGAAAACGGGTCATACAGGATTGCGTCGGGACCGCTGCCGACCTTGATCTTCTTCTCCACTGCCAGCGACTTCAGATCGAACACGCTGACCGTGTCTTCGCGGCCGTTGCTGGTAAATCCGCGGCCGATTTCGGGATCCAGCGCCACGCCATGCACGCCCGCAGTATCGGGGATCTCGCCCACCTGCTTGCCCGATTGGGTATCAATCACCATGACACGCGTGCCTCGCGCAATGAACAGGCGGTGCGCATCGCTGTCCGCGGTCAGGTAATCCCAACCGCCATCGCCGCCCAGCTTCCATGTCTTAACGATTTTGTAGTCGGCGCCGGCTGCCGCTAGCGCGGTTGCCAGCAAGACCAAAGACAGTCCCATCCCAGTTCGCATTTTCTTGTTGATCACCTTGTCGTGATTCTAGTGTGGTGCGTGAAAAATAGCGACCGTCTGCTTGGCGCCGATCCGGTGTGAATTTTAGTGTTCGATGGAGAAGTCAAAGGCGTTTACCACGGGGGGGCACAGAGGGACACGGGGGAAATCGGTGACTCATCAAGGTCGATCGGTCTGACGTACTACACTAGAGGCAACACAGGGGGAACGCCGCGAGCCGGCAATCGCGCCCTGGCGCCCTAATCCACGGGCTCTCCACAATTGTGCAAACAATTGCCTTTTGTCAACAGAAACGCCGGAAAGCCTTCGTTTTGCCCCAGCAAAGTTTGGTACGGGGCTTGCTCCTACTGTAACCGGAGGAGCCCGCATCCGCCGCGTGGTTCGCGGATGATCCCTCGCTTTCTCCGGAATTAGGAGACCCTGCGATGAAAAACATTCTGCTCGTCCTCTGCCTGTTGTGCGCGACTGCGGCGTTTGCGCAGTATGGGGCCAACACGTCCTACATCAGCAGTCAACCGCAGATCTACGAGCCGCCGACTCATCCGGAGCACGCAGCTTATGCGCCCATGACTGAGGAGCAGTCCATCCTCGCGAGTACGAGTTACACCATCGGCCAGGGAGAGAGGCGCGCATCGGACTTTCCGCAGCCGGAGGGGCCATCTCTGGGCGCAGCAGCCCGCGAACTGAGGAAGCAGCACGCGCAGTTGAGAAAGTCCAGCGTAGTCTGGGTGAACCAGTAGAGTTAGAGGGCGCATTTTGCCCGCGGCAACAGGCCGCCGGTTTCCGGATGCGGGCAGAAGGTGAAGTTATTCTCTGGTAGAGGCGGGGCGTGCCCCGTCTCTACGGGAAAGCGGCCACCCAGTTTACCGATCTTCCGCGTGGCCACTCTTCAACACCAGCACCACAATCCGGCCATCGGAGTGAAATCCGCCGCCGGTGGCGGTCCTGGCTTCGGTTATGGGATGGGTGGGAACAAGGTGCGCCCGCGCCGCCACCAGACCGGTTCCAGAGAGCGTCTGGTTCACATACTCGCGCTCGCCATCAATTGCGGGATCGATTTTGTGGGTCACGCCGTTATTCCTCTGATCGCGTTCGAACCCGATATCGTGGGTGGCGGCGACGCACCACAGCGGCCGTCCATTTACTTGGTATGGCGATTTCCACACCCGCAAATGATTTCGCGACATAAATACCCGCACGGGCTCGGCATGCGCAAAGCCATAATCCTGGGGACGATCAAACAAATAGAGAGTGCTCATCGGCATGGTCAGATAGTCCTTCTTCTCGAACGTATCCATCAGTCCTGACAGCACGGTGCTTTCGACGGATTTATCCACCTTGACCCAGGCGGCGGTGGTGAACGCCTGCACCACTTCTTCTTCGGTCCCGACGATCAGGATGTTGACCATGTCTCCCGGGCTGTGGTTCCGATCGGCAACGCGGCGGGGAATCGAATCCAGGAGCTTGGGGGTAATCGCGGGCATGGGCGAGTCGGGTGGACCGCCGACCACGGTGGCATCGGCAGTGCCCAACCCCTGATTCAACACCTCGACCTTTACCTGGAAACTACCGGTTGCGCCCTCGGCATCTCGCATGCCCTGGTTGATTCCGAGAAACAGCCGTCCGGCCACGGGGGCGATATAGGTGGCGCTCGCTCCCAGTTCAAAGGGCTCTGCGGCATCGCCCGATCCGAGCCGTCCGATCAACTCTCCGTGTGCCCCGTTCGGGACTGCGTATTCGTGAATTACATCGGCGAGGCTTCGGCGGATTCCTTCCGGGCCGAAATGATTTCCCTTGGCATAGGTGATTGTGCCATCGGCGGTGATTCGGAGCTTCTCGCCGCGTCGCAAGTCGATTTTCGTGTCTGTCCACTCCTTTGAGCCGCTCACTTCGATGGTGTACGACGACTGGTGAGAGGAATTGCCGCTCTCCACCGGCGGGGTGGCGGCGGTTGCAGCCTGGGGCTCGGCAGCGGGCGGTGAATCCGGCGTTGGTTGCTGCCCGCTCTGAACCCAAGTCGCTGATGCCATGGCCGCCGCGAAAATCGCCAGGGTAATTGTCGCTGCCAGCGTCCGCTTCGCCGCCTTCATCGAAATTTCTTCCCTCACCAGTGAGTGTCGTCGGATGCGCTTAAGAAAAGAAATGTTAACCTAAGAGAAATTGAAATGACCATCCCGGAATTCACCGCCGTTGTTGCGATTGTTTCCTTCGTTGCGGGACTTCTGGGATCGCTTACTGGCCTGGGTGGTGGGGTGGTTCTGGTGCCCCTGCTCACTATTTTTTTTCATGTGGATATCCGCTACGCGATCGGAGCCTCGCTGGTCTCGGTGATTGCGACTTCGTCCGGCGCTGCCGCGTCTTATGTGAAAGAAGGATTCTCCAACATTCGGATCGGGATGTTTCTGGAAATCGCCACAACGTTTGGAGCGTTGCTAGGAGCCTTTCTTGCTACCCGCATCCCGACGAGCGCACTGGCGATCATCTTTGGAGCCGTACTGCTGTACTCGGCGTATCTTTCCCGCAAGCCGCGGCCGCCGGCCCAGCGCAACCTGCCGGCAGATGCGCTCGCGACGCGACTGCGGCTGAATGGCAGTTTCCCGGACCTGGGAGGCGAGCGCAGTTATAACGTCCAGCACGTTCCCACCGGCTTCAGCCTGATGTTCGGGGCCGGAGCGCTTTCCGGATTGCTCGGGATCGGCTCGGGAGCGGTCAAAGTGCTTGCCATGGATCAAGCCATGCGGATCCCGTTCAAGGTATCGACGACTACCAGCAACTTCATGATAGGAGTGACGGCCGCCGCGAGCGCTGGCGTTTACCTGAGCCGCGGATACGTCGATCCCGGCCTCTCCATGCCCGTGATGTTGGGAGTTTTGGGGGGCTCGCTGCTGGGCAGCCGCATTCTGGTCAAAGCGGAAACCAAATCGCTGCGCCTGGTTTTCAGCGTGGTGATTCTGGTTCTCGGGCTGCAGATGCTCTACAACGGACTGTGGGGAAAAATCTGATGCCCGCCATCCAAGCGCCCGTCCGTCCACCGCAGCCGCCGCAACCTCCGCCCCAAACATGGGACGATCACCGCATTGAAGTCATCCTGGGCAACCTGCTTCGCGGCGGAGTGCTGCTGTCGGCGGCGATCGTTCTGTGGGGAGCGTGCATCTACCTCTCCCGCCACGCGCACGAGCCTGCCGACTATCGAATTTTTCGCGGGGAGCCGTCGGAATACCGCACCATCCACGGAGTGATCGAAAGCGTTATGAACGGTCGCGGGCGAGGCCTGATCCAACTCGGATTGCTGTTTCTTATTGCGACGCCAATCGCCCGCGTAGGCTTCTCCATAGTGGGATTCGCCCTGGAACGCGATCGCATGTATGTGATCTTCACCCTGATCGTGCTGGCCATCCTGCTTTACAGCCTGCTTGGCTCCGGCTTGGGCGGGTAAGTCCGGAGCGCACCTCGGGCACCGCTAGGGAATTCTCGCTCCGACGATCTTTGCCGTGGTTACGGCCTGTCCGACGTGCCGCTGGGTGTGGTCGGCCACATGGACGAGCAAGCCTCCGACGGTAGTAGGCAGGCGCTTCGTTCCCACGGTGCGCGTCTCTTCCAGATTTGCCACTGCCAGGGTTCGGACCCGCGCCGCTCCATCCGCGAGGGCCGCGGCGAGTTCCGCAAACAGCTCATGGCAGGTTGCCGCGGGATCGAGCTCGGTTGGCAGACGGGCTATCTGTTCCGCGCTTAAACTTCGTCCCTCGGCGTAAGTCAGCAGACGATCGAGGCTGCGCGCCAGATGCCGGATGTGAAACGCAACCGGGGCCGCTCCGGCAGGGCGCGCATTGACCTCGGCATCCGAAAGGTGTCCGCACCATTTAATCAGGTCCTCTTCCGCCAGTTGGAGTGCATGCAAAACAGCGCGGGCCACCGCGGGAACATCGGTTTCCGTGCCGCGGAGCCACGGCTCGATTGCTGGCATAGGATCTCCGTAAAGTGAGGCTGAGGTCCTAGCGCGGCCAAAGCCAGCCGAAGGTGCCGGCGGTGAGCAAGGCGTAGATGAATCCGTCAACGACTTCCTTGATAGTTGAGGACCAGGTCTGACCTTTCCAAATGCCGTTGCTCAGGTTTCCCAGACCGTAGGCTAGGAACGCGGCGGTTCCGACGACACGAAAGACGGCTCGATAGTTTGCGCCGGAGGCAACGGTGTGGCCGGTGAGGTAGGCGACGAAGAATCCGATCAGGAGGCAATAGATAAACCACTGGATGAGGAACTTCGGCAGGGCGGGCGGGCCGCTGGGAAGGATGGTGATGAAGCCGACGGGCCCCTGCTTGTACTTTTCGACAATGGCCGGCGATTTCATGTCCTTGTGGGTGCAGTAGGGGAAGACATAGAGGCCGCGTTTGAGAGGAGTGGCGCGCAGTGCGGCGAGGGTTCGGTCCTCATCGGGGAGCTGGTGGTAGTCGCTGCGATGATAAGGGAGCAGCATGTGGATGATGGAACTGGCGACGAAAACGATAACCGCCGACAGCAGGATGGGGAGCCAGAGAGCAGTGAGAGGAACAGCGAGGGAAACCAAGTGCAGCCTCCTTCAGGAGCAAACGGCGAATGGTTGGAATTCGCACGCGAGGCTACGACAAAGGGGAGGGTGCGGTCAAGAGGGGCGATCGGGGCCGTGGATCCGTGAACAGCTGATAAAGCTCTGTGAAAAAAGCGTGCACCGTCAGGTGAGGATGGAGTCGTCGAGCCGCTTGTGGCGGAAGTCGGCGACGTGCTGGAGGAAGGCCATGATCAGCGGGTGCGGGTTATCTTCGCGGGAGGAAAGTTGGGGTTGGAATAAGGTCGCGATGAAAAAGGAGTGCGCGGGAGATTCGATGGCGCGGCATTCTTCCTGGGAGCCACGGGCCACGACTGGAAAGCCCGCTTCCATGGCCATCCATTCGAACTCTGGATTCACTTCGTAGTTGCAGAAGAATTCTTGCTCGATCGTTTCCTTTCCGTAATACGCCGCGATATAGGAGCCGGGACGAAGGCGGATCTGGTTCATTTTGCCGGAGAGTTTGGGTGCATTCGGATCACGATTGGGAACGGCGCAGGCGACGGGATAGATGACGATATTTTTGGCGCGGGGGTCTTCTTCAGCGGTGGTGGCGTCGTGGACGCCGAGCACGTTGCGAGCGCACTCGATGAGCGTGTACTGGAA
>PMBA01000237.1 GCA_003152795.1 Acidobacteriaceae bacterium
GGTCCCCGAAAACTGGCGATCCCGGTTACGAGACCTGCGTCTCTTGATGCTCTGAGATCCCGTCAGGGTTGCCGAAAGACTTTATTTTCGCCTCTTCCGCTCCCTGCGCTGGCGGATTTTTCCGCTAGCAACCCCACTCGGCGTCTCCTGGCTTAGCAAAATAGCGCCTTGGGTCTTCCACTTCTCTGGTCGTCGAAACTACTTCCAATATCGCGAGGCGCGCAGCCGCCACCATGCGATTCTTTTCAGGCTGTGATACCTGGTCCCATAACTCGGGCGTGGACGGGGTTGGGCAGCCAAAATCCGGCGCCAATGCCTGGTGATAGTGGTGGAAGAGTTCTGCTAATTGTTCGGCTGATACTTCCTGGATCGACATCAGAAATTCCCTTTCTTCGACTGGCTCGTCGTTGAGCGTACGCGAAAACAGCCCACATCGGTTCTCATGCCGCTCGATCAACTGGTTTCCCCCGGCGTTCCGGGATGGTGGATTTGTTCAAGCTGCATTCCTTGCAGAGGGCGACGAAAAATCGAGCATTGAACGCGATGCCCGCCAGGCACAGTATCGCTATGATTGTCGTCACGGTGAATCGAATCTCCTGGCCCGGCTCCCCATCTGAAGGTCCTCGAACTGCTCAACCCTATTCGATACGATGAGCTATAAGTTTCGAATAAGGCGTTCATAAAGAATTCGTAAAACTAAAGTCCGTAAGACTAAGGTGCGGCGTTCTGTTAAGGAATCGCCTATTTTTTTCGCGCCAGCGGTACGTAATATTTTTGTAATGTGATCCTGGATCACCGCGAAGAACCTTGGCCGCGCCCTATCCTTCAGGCATGGCACCTACGAAAACTCATCCCAAAGGAAGTCAGGCTCGAATCCTGCTCAGTTCGGTGTTTGGACCTTATGCGCAGGACGACGAATTTGGCAGCCGGTCCATCAATCCGATGGAGCTCTATCACAACCAGGTGACACGCGCGCAGGGCAGTTTCTCGCTGCGCATGTTCCATCGCTCCTGGGGCATCATGATGATTCAGGAAAATATTTCGGCGCCGTGCAGTGTGCTCGATTTCCCGACGCGCAAAGCCTTTGCCCGTGAATTGACCACCAACCACTACGACGTGGTTGGCATCTCTTCGATCATTGTGAACGTGGGCAAGGTGCGGGAGATGTGCCGCATGGTGCGGGAACTATCGCCCGATTCGGTGATCATCGTAGGCGGACATGTGGCTGCGCTTCCCGACATTGAGGCCAGGATCGACGCCGACCACATCGTAAAGGGTGAAGGAATCTCCTGGATGCGCCGCTACCTGGGGGAAGACGAGCACGCGCCGATCCGGCATCCCATGATTGTTTCGGGTCTGGAGACGCGCATCATGGGAATTCGCCTTCCGAATCGAAAGGGGGGCACGGCGGCGACCATCATTCCTTCCGTGGGTTGTCCCATGGGGTGCAACTTCTGCACGACGTCGGCTTTTTTTGGTGGCAAGGGAAAATTTGTCAACTTCTACGAGACCGGCGACGAACTGTTCGAGGTGATGTGCGGGATCGAAGCGGAGCTCAAAGTACATTCCTTCTTTGTGATGGACGAAAATTTTCTGCTGCACCGCAAGCGCGCCATGCAACTGCTGGAGCGCATGAAGCAGGCGGGCAAGAGCTGGGAGCTTTCCATCTTTGCCTCCGCCAACGCAATTCGAAAATACACCATGCTGGAACTGGTCGAACTCGGCGTTTCCTGGGTATGGATGGGTCTGGAATCTCCCCGGTCCAGCTATAGCAAGCTGCAGGGTGAGGACATTCAACAACTGACGCGCGAGCTTCGCGAACACGGGATACGAGTGCAGGGCTCGACCATCGTCGGACTGGAGCACCATACGCCCGACAACATCGCGGACGAGATTGAATCGGCGGTTGCTTACCAGACCGACTTTCACCAGTTCATGCTCTACACACCGGTACCGGGCACGCCGCTTTACCAGGAAATGGCCGATCAAGGCCGTCTGCTGACCGACATTGACCCCGCCGACATTCACGGGCAATTCAAATTCAACTTCCGCCATGCCGCCATCTCGCGCGAAGATTCCAAGAGGTTCCTCGATTGGGCCTTCTGGCGCGATTTTGAGAAGAATGGGCCCAGTCTTTATCGCATGTGCCAGACCATGCTGAAGGGCTGGCAACGCTACAAGGACCATCCCGACCCGCGCGTGCGTGAGCGCTTCACGCGGGAAGTGAAGAAGCTGAGCAGCGCATACAACGCGGCGCTCTGGGTGATGGAGAAGGAATTCAAGAAAGTCAATCGCACCGTGAGCGAGCGAATTCACACGCTCCGCCGCGAAGTGGAGAAGGAATTCCCCGTCGTCGCCCGCCTCACCGCGGCATCGCTGGGACCGATCCTGTTGTGGTCGGCACGCCGCGAGGAGAATCGACTGGCAAAAGGGCGCACCTACGAGCCGCCGACATTTATCGAGCGGCGTAATTGGGTTGCGGCTTCATAGCTCGCTGGTGGACCGCCGGCTCCGCCGCCGGAGTCATCAGATGGCACTAGGAGGGGTACTAGAGCGATTTTCCCGGGGCTGCCATGTACCAGCCTTCCGCCAGGAAGCGCTCGATGGAACGCTCCTGTATGCCTTCCTGCACCCGCAGTTCGTCGTTCAGAAAGTGGTAGGCAACGGTTCCAGCGCCACCAACGACACTAACGCGGTCGATGCGAATGCGATTGCCGTCGCGATCGGCGCACACCAGGCCCACTTCCAGGTCGGGCTGAGCAGTTTTCCTGACGGTTGCTTCCATTTTCGGAGCCATCGCCTTATTGGATGAGACCTGGTTGGGTAAAGAACCGGGCCGCCTGGTTGCGAGATCCGGTCATTGGCGTGATGATGTTATCAGGATGCGTTATCGCGCTTTAGTGTTTGCCTTCTTCGCGGCTGCGATGCTGTTCTCGGTGGTCCGGGAATGGAGCGCGCCCGTGGGCTGTCCGCGGGTGGCAATGACGGGGAAGATTCGTCCCCGGCAGCATCAATGAGGCTG
>PMBA01000306.1:0-10993 GCA_003152795.1 Acidobacteriaceae bacterium
GTGTACTTCTTCGCAATCGAGACCACCAGCCGCAAGTTCGCTTCAATCAGCTCGCGCTTGGCGTGCTCCGCGTCCATGTCCCCCTGGATGATCTCGCGCTGCGTGCGCTTGAGCTCCTGGAACAACAGGCCCGCTTCCGCTTCCAGCTTTTCCAGCTCTCCGCGGACCGCTCGTGACTGCTTCTTGTATTCCTTGCGCTGCTCTTCGCTGCGCGTCGCCTCCGCCCGCTTCTCCAGATTCTGGATCTGCCGGTCCAGCGAGCGCATCCCGTCCACCGTCCGATTAACCCGGTCGATGAGCCGTTTCCGTTCGTTGTTGGTGAAGCCCAGTTTCCGCACCGCGATCGAAGTGCGCACCACCGCCCGCGCCAGATTGATGCGGTATCGCCGATGGTCCCGCGGCCGCTTCTTCTGGTTCACCGTCGCCAGCTTCTCGACGAACGGCATCACTTTCTTGTATAGCTTGTCCAGCGCGTGGATCTTGGCGAGAAATTCCTTCAGTCGCTTCTCGACAATCTCCTCCGTGATCTCCTCTTCGTCGAACGTTACCAGCTCTTTAATCGACCGGACGCCCTTCTCCAGGTCGTCCCCCAAAGCCAGCAGTTCGCGAATCACGATCGGTGACCGCGATAGCGCTTTCAGAACGCGGTTCTGCCCCCGCTCAATCCTCTTGGCGATTTCAACTTCGCCTTCCCGCGTGAGCAGCGGCACTGTCCCCATCTCCCGCAAATACATGCGGACCGGGTCATTGGTTTTTTCTAAAGCGCCGGGGGTTAAGTCGAGTTCGACGTCCTCCGAGCTCTTCATCCACTTCTTCGAATTTTTTTTCCAGATCGGTCGAAGGCCCTTTCGAGCTCTCCAGTACATCGATTCCTTGCGTCCCGATCGTGGTTAGCAGATCTTCCAGGTCCTCAGGAGAGTGCACATCGTGCGGGATAAGGTCGTTGACCTGATCATAGGTCAGATATCCCTTCTCTTTGCCTGCGTCGATCAGCTTTTTTATATCGTCGTACTTGTCGTCAAGTGCCAAGACACATCCTCAAGACGCCGCCGGTTCGCGGACGCCATACTATTCAGCGGTGGGAGTCGTCACGGAGTTGTGCGCGAGCCGCACAAACCTTAAAAGTATAGCACGCCAACTGCTGTCCGTGCCCCGCAAGTTGCCGCCAGTCCTTTAGATGGCGCTCGACCCCGTTTCGTTCCAAACTTAAGCCACCCATAGCCCCGGCAGCGCCCGGCACCCCGCCCGGCCAGTCGCCGCACTAAGCCGCATCTCCTAACCCCGGATCCATCAGCGCCCTCTTCAATCGCACTTTTTCCTGCAAAAGCGCCTGCCTTTCCTCCATCCCCAGCCCCGCGCGCTGCAACCCGACCTGCACTTCCTCCAGCCTCCGCCGCAGGTAGATCCGCCGCAACCCCCGCACCGCCCCTTCCACCGTTTCCGGCGTCAGGTCTTCCTCCTCGTCCATCAAAATCGACGCCAGCAGCCGCCGGTCTTCTTCCGTCTTCGGCAACGCCATTACATCCGCCGTCTCCGTCCCTCCCTCCAGCAATGCCTCGATCAACGATTGCGACGCCAATCCCTCATACAGATGTTCCGACTGCAGCGCGAATTGCGCCTGCCGCGCCGGATCGAATTCCTCTTCCGTTCCCTCCCGCGCCGAACTCCTCTCTCCACTTTCTTGCATCTGCGTCGCCGACGCCAGCGCCCGGATCAGCACCCGTTCCGCCCCCGTGATCTGCGTCGCCGCCGTCGCGTTCACCTGCGTCGCCGACCGGTTGGTCGCAACATGCTTCAATTCCTGCCGTAGCACCGCCGAATCGATTCCCAGCTTCTGCGAAATCTCCAGCGCCAGTTCATCCCGCACAATCCGGCTCGGCACCCGCTGTATGTGCGGCAGAAGATGGTTCACCGCCTTCACCTTGCTATCCGCATTCCGCCCCGGAAACATCGCCCGCACCCGGTCGATCAGGTAGTCAAAATATTTCTGCGAACTCTTCAGCGCCCCGCCATACGCCTCTTTGCCCTTCCGCCGGATATACAGATCCGGGTCGTATCCCGTCTCCAGCGTCAGCACCCGGATATTGAATTCCTCTTCCACCAGCAGCCCCAGCGTTCGCTCCGTTGCCCGCGCCCCCGCCGTGTCCGGATCGAAGTTCACCACCACATTCTTCGAAAATCGTCCCAGCAGTTTCGCCTGCAACTCCGTGAACGCCGTCCCCGAACTCGCAATCACATTGTGAAAGCCCGCTGCGTACACCGATATGCAATCCATCTGTCCTTCGACCAGGATCGAGTACTCCAGCTTCCGAATCGCCTCTTTCGCGTTGTCCAGATTGAACAGCACCCGCGATTTCGAGTAAATCGCCGTCTCCGGAGAATTCAGATATTTCGGCCCTGCCTTCTCATCCGTAGCCAGCGTCCTTCCCGTAAACGCAATCACCTTCCCCTGGTCGTTGCAGATCGGAAACATCACCCGATTGCGAAATTTGGAGTAGATGGCAGCGGCGGCTCTTGGCTCTTGCCTTGCCTTTGGCTCGAAGCCCGCGCCGTCCCCTGTTCGCTCCTCGTCGTTCGCTGTTGGCCGTTCGTCGTTCGCCTCGGAGTTCCCCACTGCATTGTCGGAACCGCCCCCATTCTTGTCATCCTGAGCGGAGCGAAGGACCTGCTTTCCCTGAGACCTGACAGCTGAGACCTGAGACCTGTCTTCCTGACGGCTGTCTTCCTTCCAGGAAAACAGGCCACTCTCCCGCAACAACTCTTCGCCGAACTCGCGCCGCAGCGCATCCCGCAGCAAGAAGCCCGAATCCGGTGCATACCCAATCCGAAACCGCGCAATCGTCTCCCCATCAAGCCCCCGCGTCTTCAAATATTCGCGGGCATTCGCACCCTCCGGACGCCGCAGACATTCCTGGAAAAACGCCGCCGCCCGCACATGCACATCGAGCAGCGCCATCCGAACCTGAGCCTCCCGCGCCTCCGCCGGACTGGAAAAGCTGACCTTCGGCATCGCCACGCCCACCTTCTGCGCAATCAGCCGAACCGCCTCCGGGAACGTGATGTTCTCTACCTTCTGCACAAAAGTAAAAACATCTCCCGACTCCCCGCACCCAAAGCAGTGATAAAACTGCCGTGTCGCATGTACCGAGAACGAAGCCGTCTTCTCCGCATGAAACGGACATAGCCCCGAAAAATTCTGCGCCCCAGCCTTCTTCAGCTTGACGTAGTCCCCCACAATCCGGACGATGTCCGCCTGCTGCTTCAGCGTCTCTTTGAAGTTGTCGGAAGAAAAAGTCATGCCGGGCGCACACCACTCCAGTTGCAATTATGAGGGCTGGAAGGGGTCGAGCGAAATAGCGTAGAAATCACAACGAATTGGAAAAGCTGTGGATATCGGCGCGCCAATGTTGATCGGCGAGGAAAAGGCAGAGGAAAAGGCAATTGATCGCCCTGCCGGACCTCGCTGCGCCGGACGACCACCGCCATAAAAACAAATGCGGCCCGGGCCAGCCACCCAAGCCGCATTGTTGTCGTGGACATTCTGGCTGCCGTCTTTCGCCGCAGCGAAAGATCATCGCGCAACTGCACTCCGTAGAGCGCCCTCCGCGATGCTCACCTGAAGCTTGCGCTTCAGCGTTTCGATTCAGCGCTTCCATCCTCCTGGAAGGAGGACTTCTGAGGAGGCCGCGAAGCCCGGGCACCGGCGCACTGGACATGCGTCGAATTTCCCCCGGCGATTCACTCTCGAGAAAACCGCCGGCAACGCTGAACCCTTCTCGGAACAGATTCAGAACATCTCACGCTTTTGACTGCGATCACTTTGCGGCACCCCTGAAATTAACGCAACCGCAAATTGCTCCTCCACTGTGTAAAAACTGTGGAGCGCGGAAACTTCCTGTGGAAGCAAAAGGAAAACTGTCTTTTTATTCCCACCGCGACCCTGCCGTACAATAAGCCCGATGATTGCTCACCTTCGCGGAACGCTGCTCGCCAAACATCCCAACCAGGCCATCGTCGAAACTCACGGCGTCGGCTATGACGTTGCCATCAGCGTGCCCACGTTTTCCGAAATGCCCGCGCCCGGCGCTGAAGTCTCGCTCCACATTCACACCCATGTTCGCGAGGATGCGCTCAGCCTCTACGGATTCTTGCGCCTCGCCGAAAAAAAGCTCTTTGAGAAGCTGCTCACCGTCAGCGGCATCGGCCCCACCCTCGCCATTAAAATCTTGAGCGGCATGCCCGCCGACGACATGATCGCAGCGATTCGCGGAGGCGACCTCGCTCGCCTCACCCGCATTCCCGGAATCGGCAGGAAGACGGCCGAGCGCATGGTGCTGGAACTGCGCGACAAGCTGCCGGCGCCCGGAGCGTCCGAGGTGAGCCCGTCGCTCGCCACTCCCGTCGAGGAAGACGTCGTTTCCGCTCTGCTCAATCTCGGCTATCAGCGCGCCCCGGCGGAAAGGGCGCTGCTCGCCGCCCGCAGCGGCCAGGGCCCTCAAACTTTTGACGTGCTCTTTCGCGAAGCCCTGGGCGCCCTGTCAAAGTGATTTCGCGCTTCTATTCGCCGCTAGCTGCCAGACGCCGCAATACTTCACGGAGGTTGTATGCGCAGACGTTCGCTTCAAATCGCTCTTGTCGTCCTCTGCATTGTGGTCGCATTCTTCGTCGAGCTCCCCCGCCTCGTGGACCAGAACCAGAACAAGGTCCTGCACCCGCCGCCCTACACCGCATCCCAGCCGGCCCTCATTCTCCACCAGCAGCTCACCATCGCCGATCTTCACGCCGATTCGCTTCTCTGGGGACGCGATCTCCTCGACCGCGCCACCGACGGGCAAGTCGACATTCCCCGCCTCGCCGACGGCAACGTCGCATTGCAGGTCTTCTCCCTCCCCACCAAAAGCCCGCACGGCTTGAACATTGAGAGCAATGAAGACAAAAACGATGACATTTTCTGGCTGGCGGTCGTCGATCGCTGGCCCCTCCGCACCTGGAACAGCCTCACCCAGCGAGCTCTTTACCACGCCCGCCGTCTCCATCAATTCGCTTCTGCCTCCCGCGGCGGTTTCGTCGTCATTGAAAGCGCTGCCGATCTTTCCACTTACCTGGACCGCCGCCGCAACAATCGCAGGCTTACCGCCGGTCTGCTTTCGATCGAAGGCGCCCACGCCCTTGACGGCCAGCTCGACAATCTCGACGTTCTGTTCCGCGCCGGCTACCGCATGATGTCGCCCAGCCATTTTTTCGATAACGACATCGGAGGCTCCGCCGCCGGCGTTCATAAAACCGGCCTCACCGAAAAAGGCCGCGACTGGGTGCGGCAAATGGAAGCCCGTCACATGATCGTCGACCTCGCCCACGCTTCGCCAAAAACAATTGCCGATGTTCTGGCCATTGCCACCCGCCCCCTGGTCGTTTCCCACACCGGCGTCAAAGGCACCTGTGACAACAACCGCAACCTTACCGACGATCAGATTCGAGCCGTGGCCGCTAACGGCGGCTTGATCGGCATCGGATATTGGGACACGGCGACCTGCGGCACCGATGCTCGCGCCATCGCTAAAGCCATGCGCTACGTTTCCGACCGCGTCGGCCCGGAACATGTTGCCCTCGGCTCCGACTTTGATGGTGCCGTCACCACTCCCTTCGACACCACCGGATTGGTCGAAATCACCGATGCCATGCTGCAAGCCGGATATTCCGACCCAGAAATCCGCATGATCATGGGAGAAAACGTCATCAACTTCCTGGCCGCGAATCTCCCCCGGAACTAACACGTAGGGGCAGGTGCCCTCACCTGCCCCCGCGGAGCGCAGCTCCGCCCCACTATGTACTCGGCTGCAATGGTTGTTAGTTACCCACGAACCGCAGGTAGAGGTCGCGGTCGTGGCGGCAGGTTTCCGCCATGTGTTTCACTTTTTCCCAGGCTTCTAACTGAGAATCGTCGCGCACCCGATCCTTCGCGCGATCCCATTCCGTCAGGAATGCTGCCATCTGCAGGTGATTGAACACGGTCTTCCCGAACGGATCGATCCCGCTCAGCAGCAGGAAATCCGCATGGCTGGTGACCGGTACCACCCCGTGCAGCATCACCCACTCGCTCCGTTCGCCGAGATCGTCTTCCAGTTTTACGACCAGGGACATCGCCATCACCCTCACTCACTATTGCACTGGTACTGGCCGCAATGTAACAGGGCGGACGGGCGTTGTCCAAGGCGAGCCTGGTATCGAAGGTAACCGCCTGTGGTTTATGGAGACAGTCACCGCACCCTCGCTACCTACGCTTCGCCTACATGGGCGCCGTGCTGGAAGTGGTATTGCAGAATCTTCGCGGCCAGGGCCGGCGTGGCTGCCGCTTCTTCTCCTTGGCCTCCCACCGAGCGGACCACCTCTCCCCGGCACATTACCTCCGTCGCCGCCAGACCCGCAATCTCTGGCGGCAGCACCAGGCTGATCTCCAACAGTGCATTCGGATGCAGCGCTTCCTGCGCCTGGAACAGCAACCCCGAGCGGCTGATGTTCTCGGTCGTGCCCGGCCGCCAGCTCATCTCGCCCAGTGGACGATAGCGCAGCGGCAGATGGAGATTGAATCGCCGCGCTCGGAACGGTGGAACCTTCCTTTCAACCACGTTTGCGCCATGCGTTGACATCGCGACCTCCTGCGGAATGGCTTCGGAATCCAGCACCTCGCGCACCCGGTCCTTCAGTGCCGGCAGACTGAATGGCTTTTGCATCAGGTTGATCCCCGCATCCAGCATGCCGTCTTGTCCCACCGCATTCTCCGTGTAACCCGACATGTACAGCACCCGGATCTCCGGCAGCACTTCGCTAACCCGCGCCGCCAATTCGCGCCCGTTCATCCCCGGCATAATCACGTCCGTCAGCAGTAGGTCGATCGCTCCCTGGTGGCCGGCTACGATTTGCAGCGCAGCTGCCCCATCTTCCGCTTCCAGAATCTTGTACCCCTGCGTTTCCAGATACTGTCGGGCAAGACGCCGCAGATTGGTTTCGTCTTCCACCAGCAGGATCGTCTCCTGCCCGTGGGCGGCCCGCGGCAGACCCACCGACTCCGGCACCGCCGCCACATCTTCCCGCCCATCCACTCGCGGAAAATACGCCCGGAAAGCCGTCCCCCGCTGCGGCTGGCTGTCCACGAAAATATACCCGCCGCTCTGCTTCACGATGCCGTACACCGTAGACAGCCCGAGACCCGTCCCCTTCGATCCCTTCGTCGTAAAAAACGGTTCGAAGATACGCGACTGCGTTTCGTTGTCCATGCCAACCCCGGTGTCGCTGATCGCCAGCATCACGTACTCACCCGCCGTTAGCGGCGTGTGTGTGCGCGCAAAACTTTCGTCCAGAGTGATATTCACCGTCTCGATCGTCAGCTTCCCGCCTTTCGGCATCGCGTCCCGTGCGTTCACCGCGAGATTCATGATCACCTGGTCCATTTGCCCCGGGTCGGCGCGCACCGCTCCCAGCCCCGCTCCTGGGACCATCACCAGATCGATATCCTCGCCGATCATCCGCGTCAGCATTTTCAGATTTTCCGACACCACCTCGTTCAGGTCGAGCACCTTCGGGGCCAGCATCTGCTTGCGGCTGAACGCCAGCAATTGCCGCGTCAGCGATGTGGCCCGCTGCGTCGCGTTCGAGATTTCCTGCGCCGGCCCTCGCAAGCGCGGATCGGGCCCCACACGCTCCAGCAGGAATTCCGAGTACCCCGAGATCACCATCAGCAGGTTGTTGAAATCGTGCGCAATGCCCCCCGCCAGCCGCCCGATCGCTTCCATCTTTTGCGCCTGTCGCAGTTGCAGCTCCAGCGTCCGCGTCTCGGTCACGTCTTCCATGAAAATTTCGAATGTGCCCCCCGATTTCCCGTTCGGGATCGACCGCCCCGAAATGCGCGCCACAATCGCCGCCCCGTCCTTCCGCACGCACTCTGTGGTCAGGTTGTTGAACTCCTTTCGCGCGTAGAAATAATCGGCGGTTTGAAACCATTGCTGGGCGTCCGCGTACAAACTCCCCAGATGCCGGCCCCTCAGCTCCGCCGCGCTCTCATACCCAAACATGGCCACCATCGCTGGGTTTGCGTCCTGCAGGATTCCCAGAGCGTCGCACCGGCAGATGCTGTAAGGTGCGTTCATCACCAGCGAGCGAAAGTTGCTCTCCGACCGCCTCAGGCTATCTTGCGTCGCCCGCAGCGCCCCGTTGAACCAGCAGATCAGCAGCGCCACCGCGAAGAACAATGCCAGGTGCGCGATCGCCTTTCGATACTCCCCCGGAGTTTGCCCCCCACTGAACGAGTAATAGGCGCTGACCGTCAGCGCAAATGACGTGGCCGCCAGTCCCGGCTTCCATCCGCCGTACCACGCGCTCACCATCACCGCGACCGCGAATACCACCAGCCGGCTTTCTGCCACATCGGAAAAAAATAAGGTTGGAATCAGCGCCAGAACCGTGCTCAGCAGCGCCAGTCCGTACCGCAGTATCGGTGCCCGCGCCGGCGCCACTACCAGGTTGCGGATGAGGGGGAGTTTCATTCGCATGGGCCTCATGCTATGCGCGCGCCGCGCGCACCGCGAGTTACGCCAGTCCACCGCTTTTTCCTGGCGGCACAGTGGCCAGAGGTACACCACCAACCATGGAGCGCCCGGCGACACCCCGTTCCGCCATCGTCCCACACCCTTGGGCAGACTTCAGTGAGCCGCAAACGTCGTGTCCACCGCCTAGTCTCACATCCCGTCCGGACAAAACTCGCTCGTGCAAAATGCCCGCCCCGGAACATACTTCGGCAACAGGACTTGCCACCGTGCCCTGCAAACAACGACACTATCGAGACATAGCAGCAATACCAGCCAGGAATATACGAATGAATATCGGCCTTTTCGGCGGCAGCTTCGATCCCATCCATCGCGGACACATCGCACTAGCCCAGGCCGCCGCCAGCCGTTTCTCTCTCCGCCAAGTCCTGTTTGTCCCCGCCAATCTCCCTCCCCACAAACAGAACCAGCCGCTCTCTCCCTTCATCCATCGTTATGCCATGATCGCCCTCGCCACCCAGGACGAAAAAGGATTCCTCCCCTCCTTGCTCGAGGCGCCAGAATTCGCCCTCGCCCCTGCACCGGCGGACGCCCTCGTCCGCCCATCCCGGCGCCGCGCCCCTTCCCCCAACTACTCAATCGATACGGTTCGGCGCTTGCTCCAGACTCTTAGAAAGTCCGACCGCCTGTTCTTCCTGATCGGAATCGACGCCTTCCGCGACATCGCGAAATGGCGCGACGCCCGCGCCCTTCTCGCCCTCTGCGATTTCGTCGTCGCCAGCCGCCCCGGGTTTTCCTTGCGCCAGGTGGCCGAGTCCTTGCCCGAAGATTTGCGCCCCGCCCCGGCCGTGACCCGTCCCTTCCATAAGCACCCCGCTAAAGGCGACTTGCTTCTTCCTGGAGTCACTCTCCACTTGCTCGAAGGCGTCAACCAGACTGTCTCCGCCACCGCCATTCGAACCGCTGCCGCCCAATCCAAACCTCTCGGCCATTGGCTCGACCCCCGCGTCGCCGACTATGTCCGCAAGCACGGACTCTACCGCTCAAAATGATTGCCCGATCCACGGCCCCTCTCAGCGCCGGGTTACAATCAATCAGCCCGTATGAAGAAAAAAAATGACCTCCAGCACCAGGTGATTGAAGCCCTCCTCGCCTGTCAGGACAAACAAGCCGACGATGTCGCCGTTCTCGAACTCGAAAAAGATTCGGGAGCTTTCACCGACTACTTCGTCATGTGCAGCGGAACCAACCCTCGCCAGATCCAGGCCATCGCCGACGCCGTCGACGAGCGCCTCGAAGCCCTCGGCCTCCGCGTCACCCACTCCGAGGGCTACAAACAAGCCGACTGGGTCCTGCTCGATTACGTGGACTTCGTCGTCCATATCTTCTCCGAGAAAGCCCGCCAGTTTTACGACCTGGAACGACTCTGGAAGTCGGCCAAGCGCCTCGAGCCAGCCGATTTGCTCGCAAAACCCAAGCCGCGCGCTCTGTCTGCCAAAGCCACCTCCGCTTCCCCCGCGCCCAGAAAAACTCGCAAAAAGAAGGCCTGAATTGTCGTGAAGATCAAAGTGGCATGGATCGGAAAGACGAAAGAGCCGGCCATCCAGACTCTATGCGACGAGTATTTGAAACGAATCTCCCGCTATGCCGAGGTTGCGGGCCTCGCTCTGAAAGACGAGTCCGCAATTCTGTCGCTGGCAACCGGCGATCGTCAGCGCCAGCAACACAGAGAACGCCACCAGCTCGTTCTCCTCGATTCGCCAGGCAAGCAGCTTTCCTCCGAAGAGCTCGCCGCGTTCCTGCAGCGCGAGCAACTGAACGCCGTACCTCTCCTGTTCGCCATTGGCGCCGCCGACGGCTTCACTGCGGATGCGCGCCGCCACGCCGCGTTTACCCTCTCCCTCGGAAAGATGACTCTGCCCCACGAACTCGCCCGTGTCGTTCTGCTCGAGCAACTCTACCGCGCTCTCACCATTCTCAAAAATCACCCTTATCATTTGGGACATTAACTTTATGGTAACGGGCAGCGGCCAGTCAGCCCCGTTCTCACCCGTCTTCAATCCTCTCCCCGATGCACTTCCGGCAGCTTCACCCCGCCGCCGATCTGCCTTACTGTATTTCTCGACAGGCAAAAAACAAGCCTGAATTTGTTGGTGAGGCCCTCCCCCAATGAAAAACCCGTACGACGTTCTTCGAACGAAGGAACAGGAGTTGATGCGCGTCCGCAAAGAAATGGACGCTCTGCGTATCGCTGCCCGCTTGATGGGCGCCGACGATCCCGGCGCCGCCCAGGCGGCTCAACCCAAGCTCCAACGTGTCGTCGAAATGCCCTAGAAAGTCTACTTCCCCCGTTTGACGCCAGGCGGACGGACGCCAAAACCGTCCGCCTTCTCCTTTTTGGGAAGCTCTGCGTTGCGATCGATCCGTTCGAACCCGTGCGCTAGATATCCCAG
>PMBA01000306.1:11055-11258 GCA_003152795.1 Acidobacteriaceae bacterium
GATCTCCGCCGTGGTCTCATCATTGTGAATACCGGTCCCGGCAAGGGCAAAACCACTGCGGCAATGGGCACCGCCCTCCGGGCCGTCGGCCAGGGGATGCGCGTCCTCATGCTGCAATTTCTTAAGGGCTCGTGGCATTACGGCGAACTTGACGCCGTCAAGGCTTTCGGCGACAAGTTCGTCATAAAGCAGATGGGACGCGG
>PMBA01000306.1:11286-13333 GCA_003152795.1 Acidobacteriaceae bacterium
AAAGTGGCGGACTCTCTCAAACACAAGCCCGAGATGGTGCACGTCATCTTGACCGGAAGAAACGCCCATCCGACAATTGTCGAACTGGCCGATACCGTAACCGAAATGCGCCAGGTTAAGCACGCCTACGAAAAAGGCGTCATGGCCCAGAGAGGAATCGAATACTGAACTGGTAATTTGTCAAATTTGAACCCGCTCGGTTTTGGTTTGAAATTACAAATTACCGATTACAAATTCCCCATGACTTGGTTCAAGCGACAATCCGGCGAACTGGACACTTCCGGCGAGAAAAGAGTGCGCACTGAAGGGTTGTGGGTAAAGTGCGACAACTGCCGCCAGATTATCTGGAAGAAGGATCTCGAAGACAATTTCAACGTCTGCCCCAAGTGCGACAAACACTTCCGCATCGACGCCCGTGCCCGCCTGGCTTTGCTTCTCGACGACAATCAATATGAAGTGTTCGACAGCAATCTCGCCTCCACCGATCCCTTGAAGTTTGTCGACCTGAAGGCTTACTCCTCGCGCCTGAAGCAGGCGAAGGCCGACACCGGTCTGAAAGACGCCATCATCAATGCCCGCGGCAAGCTCAACGGCCGCTCCGTCATCGTTAGCTCCATGGAATATTCGTTTATCGGCGGCAGCATGGGAGCCGTCGTCGGCGAGGTCATCACTCGCGCCATTGAGAAGGCCATTGAAACCCAAACCCCCATCGTCATCGTTTCCGCATCCGGCGGCGCGCGCATGATGGAAGGCGTCATCAGCCTCATGCAACTGGCGAAGATCTCCGCCGCCCTCGCCCGTTTGGATGCCGCCAGGGTCCCCTACATTTCCGTTCTGACCGATCCCACCACCGGCGGCGTCACCGCGTCCTTTGCCATGCTCGGAGATCTCAACATCGCCGAACCCGGCGCCCTCATTGGCTTCGCCGGCCCGCGAGTGATTGAGCAGACCATCCGCCAGAAACTCCCGCCCGGTTTCCAGCGCTCCGAATTTCTCCTCGAACACGGCATGCTCGATGCCGTCGTCCCGCGCAAGGATTTGAAATCCTACATCGCCCGCGCCCTCGATTTCATGGCCCAGGCAGCGTAGGCTCGCTCGCTGGCGAAGTAAGCGTCGTTCGCTGTTCGTCACCCCATCCTTTCCCTCATTTAGAGCGCATGGGAGAGCCCTTTGATGTCAATCCTCCGCCGTCCAATGAGAGAGAGTCGAAACCATTGACTGGACTTGCTACCCTGAATGTGCCCGCCGTTCGCGAATAGCGAACGACGAACAGCGAACCTCGACCCTTGTCCTACGAAACCGCAGTCGCGCAGATGTACGCGTTGGGCCACGAACTCGCCCAGACGCCGTCCCACAAGTTCGACTTGGCGCACATGCGCGTCCTCCTCGCCGCCCTCGGTCATCCCGAAAATCGCTTTCCCACGCTCCTGATCGCGGGCACCAATGGCAAGGGCTCGACCGCCGCTACTCTCGCATCCATCCTGCTGGCGTCCGGGCTCAAGACCGGCCTCTATACCTCGCCCCACCTGGTTCGCATCAACGAGCGCATTCGCCTCAATGGCCAGCCCATCACCGACGATGATTTCGCTGTGCTCCATGACGTCGTCGACCGCACCGCCGAGCGGCTGGTTGAAGAGGGCGATCTGCCCTGGCATCCCAGCTTTTTTGAGATGCTCACCGCTATCGCCTTTGAGTATTTCGCCCGCAGCCGTCCCGCCATGGTTGTGCTCGAGGTCGGCATGGGCGGCCGTCTGGATGCCACCAACGTGGTTGATCCGCGCCTCAGCATCATCACCGACATCGCGCTCGATCATCAGAAATATCTGGGAGAAACCGTCGCCCAGATTGCCCGCGAAAAGGCCGGTATCATCCGCCCCGGTGGCGTCGTAGTTACCCTGCCCCAATTGCCCGAAGCCAACGACGTGATCGGAAACACAATCCTCGATGTCGGCGCCCGCGCCGTGAATGCCGTGCCCTATGTGCCCCCGGTATCGCCGGGAAGCGCCAGTTGCCTGAGTGGCCAGTGGAATCGTTATCCGCTTGAAGT
>PMBA01000306.1:13360-26869 GCA_003152795.1 Acidobacteriaceae bacterium
CGCCGCCGCTGACAATCCCGAGTTCGTCTTCGATGTCGCCCATAATCCAGCCGGAGCCTGGGCCTTGCGCTCGACCCTCTCGGAGGCTTACCCCGACACAGCAAACGCTCGCGAGATCACCATGGTCTTTGGCGTGATGCGCGACAAGGCAGTCCAGGAGATTACCGAGATTCTGTTTCCGATTGCCAGCCACGTAATCGTGACCCACGCCAACAACCCGCGCTCCGCTACCCCAAACGAGATTCGTCTGGCAGCCGCGCGTGTGACATCGGGCACTGATATTCAACAGGCCGACGATGTACCTTCGGCTCTGGACCGGGCCCGCAAGCTTGCCCGAGACGGCGGCCTCGTCGTAGTCACCGGCTCTATTTACATCGTAGGAGAAGCGATGCGAATACAATCCGTCCGCATCTAAGACCTGTAGCGCGGATACTCCTGTCCGCGAAAATTTGGGCCTGAGAAACATGAACAAGGTCGCCACCACCGCCGAACCGGAAAGGGACCGGCCCGATCTGCGCCCGCCGGAGCCCGAACCGGCCATCCCTGCCTGGCCTGAAACCCACCTTGCAGCTCATCCCGACAACCGCCATGGCTGGCTCAGCCGCCTGCGCTCCTACTTCATTCTTGACCCGCTGATCTGGGTTTACACCCTGGCCCTCGGCACGCTTTCCCTCATCTCCTCGTTCTTCGACCGCAACGGCCGCATCCAGCACAAGTTCGCCCGCCTCTGGTCGTGGCTCATCATGAAGTCGATCCTCTCCCCGGTGAAAGTCACTGGCATCAACCTCGCCGCCATCGACCACTCCAAACCCCGCGTCTATGCCGTTACCCATGCATCCGCGCTCGACATTCCCATCCTTTATGTCCATCTGCCCTCGCAATTCCGCATCATTTTCAAGAGCGAGTTACTGGCCTACCCATTCATCGGCTGGCATCTGAAACGCTCCGGCCAGGTCTGCATTAACCAGCAGAACCCCGCCGCTTCCATCGGCGCCGTCAAGTCGGCTCTCCGGAGCCTCCGTAGTGGCATGCCCCTCGTCATCTTTCCCGAAGGCGGCCGCACCCGCGATGGCGAGATTCAACCCTTTCTGCCCGGCGCTTTCTTTCTCGCCATCAAGGCGCACGCCGATATCGTTCCCATCGCGCTCGTCGGCACCTTCGACCTGCTCCCCATGAACACCTACCACATCAAGTGCCAGCCCCTCGAAATGCGCGTCGGCGATCCAATCTCCACCGCCGGCCTGACCATGCATGACATCGACTCTGTGTCCGCCAAGGTGAAGTCAGCCATCGAATCTCTGCATTCCGCCCCCACCAGCACGTAGAAACCGACACCCTGCTCGCGTAGGGATGGACGCGCTCGTCCGTCCAGGCGAGCGCAGCTCGCCCGGGTTCCTTTGTGCTCACCCAAAACACCCCGCCGTCGCCGAACCCCCGCTAACAATATCTTCCGCCATCAGTCATAATCTTTAGTTTGCTCGGAGGTGCCATGAAGTCCCTTGCTCTCGTATTCTTATTTCTCGCCATGAACGTCTACGCTCAAAACACCGCCCCCACCCCCGCCGAAGCCCAGGAGTTCATGGACAAGGCCGAAGCCCAACTCTCCGAACTTAGCGTCAAGGTGCAACGCGCGTCCTGGGTTCAGGAGAATTTCATCACCGAAGACACCCAGGCGATTGCCGCCGACGCCATCGATGATGTCACTGCCGTCACCACTCAATTAGTGGAACAGGCCAGCCGTTTTGACGGCCTCTCCCTTTCACCCGACCTCGCTCGAAAATTCATGTTGCTCAAGCTTTCCCTCACCGCGCCCGCGCCCAAGGATCCCGCCCTCCGCCGCGAAATGACCGAGATCGGCGTTTCCCTCGATGCCGACTACGGCAAGGGCAAATACTGCCGCAAGAACGGCGATTGTCTCGACATCACCGCCATCGAGAAGCTCATGTCCACCAGCCGCGATCCGGAAGCCCTCAAGGAGGTTTGGACCGGTTGGCACTCTATCGCGCCCCCCATGCGGCAGCGTTACTCCCGTTTCGTCGATCTCTCCAATCAGGGCGCCAGAGAAATTGGATTCGAAGACACCGGCGCCCTCTGGCGCGCCGGCTATGACATGACACCCGGAGAATTCTCCGCCGATCTAGAGCGTTTGTGGAGCCAGGTCAGACCCCTTTATCTCGCCCTCCACACCTTTGTCCGCTGGAAGCTCTCCGAAAAATACGGCCCGGCCGTCGTTCCGCCTGACGGTCCCATCCCCGCCCATCTCCTCGGCAATCCCTGGGCTCAGGAGTGGGGCAACACCTACGACCTGCTCGGAGTCCCGGAGAACAAAGGCGGCGGCGTCAACGTCACCGAACTCCTCAAGAAGAAAAATCTCGACCCCAAGGCCATGGTGAAATATGGCGAAGGCTTTTTCACTTCGATGGGCTTCCCGCCTCTGCCTGAGACCTTCTGGCAGCGCTCGCTCTTCACCAAGCCCGCCGATCGCGATGTCGTCTGCCACGCCAGCGCCTGGGATCTCGACAACATGGACGATCTCCGCGTAAAAATGTGCATCCAGATCCGCGGCACCGACTTCGTCACCATTCACCACGAACTAGGACACAACTTCTACCAGCGCGCCTACAAAGATCAGCCCTTCATGTTCAAAAGCGGCGCCAACGACGGCTTCCACGAAGCCATCGGCGACGCCATCGCTCTCGCCATCACCCCCGAATACCTCCACAAGGTCGGACTGCTTGAGAATCTGCCCCAGCCCGGCAACGATATTCCCGAACTCCTCAAGCAGGCCCTCGACCGCGTAGCCTTCCTCCCCTTCGGCCTCATGATCGACCAGTGGCGCTGGAAAGTTTTTTCCGGAGAGATCAAACCCGCCGACTACAACAAATCCTGGTGGGAGCTGCGCCGCAAGTACCAGGGNNGCCGCAAACGTCCCCTACACCAGATATTTCCTCGCCCACATCCTCGAGTTCCAGTTCTACCGCGCCCTCTGCCGCGAGTCCGGCTATAAAGGCCCCCTCCACGGCTGCACCTTCTACGGCTCCAAAGAAGCCGGAGCAAAATTCAACAAAATGCTCGCCATGGGCCAGAGCAAACCCTGGCCCGACGCCCTCGAAGTCCTCACCGGAGAACGCCAAACCGACGCCGGCGCCCTCCTCGAATACTTCGCCCCATTGAAGCAGTGGCTGGACGAGCAGAACAAAGGCAAGAAAGTAGGCTGGTAGAAAGTAGCCTGTCACTAAACCCCAACTCCTGCGAAGCTCACGTAGGGGCAGGTGCCCTCACCTGCCCCGCGGGCGAAGCCCGCCCGTTCTCCGACAGGCAACTGAGACAGGTGTGGATACCTGCCCCCACCCATTCGAATGATAAACTTGGGTGTTTCAGCGGAATACCTAAGGTCTACCCATGTCTGACAGCATTCATCTCAAGCTCCCCGACGGCAGCACCAAAGAAGTCCCCAAAGGCACCACTGCCCTCGACGTTGCCAAGTCCATCAGCCCACGCCTGGCCGACGCCGCGCTCGCCGCCAAAACCAATGGCGATCTGATCGACCTCACTCGCCCGCTCGATCATGACACCGACCTCCGCATCCTCACCGACCGCGATCCCGAGGCCCTCGAAGTCTATCGCCATTCCTCCGCCCATCTCATGGCCGCCGCCGTCCTCGAACTTTTTCCCGAAACCAAGCTCGGCCACGGCCCCGCTACCGAAAACGGTTTCTTCTACGACTTCTACCGCCCCACTGCCTTCACTCCCGAAGATCTCGAAAAAATCGAAAAGAAAATGCAGGAACTCGTCCTGCAAAACTTGCCCTACGCCCGCGAATTCCTGCCGCGCAAGGAAGGTCTGGAAAAATTCAAGACCGAAGGCGACTTCATGAAGTGCCATTTCATCGAGCAATTCACCAAGCCCGATGAAAAAATCTCCATCTACCAGACCGGCAAGTTCCAGGATTTCTGCCGCGGTCCCCACCTGCCCTCGACCGGAAAGATCAAAGCCTTCAAGCTGCTCAACATCGCCGGCGCCTACTGGCTGGGTGACGAAAAAAATCCGCAGCTCCAGCGCATTTATGGCACTTCCTTTTTCTCCAAAAAAGATCTCGACGCCTACCTCACCGGCATCGAAGAAGCCAAGAAACGCGACCATCGCGTGCTCGGAAAACAGCTCGACCTCTTTTCCATCCAGGAACTGGCCGGCCCCGGCCTGATCTTCTGGCATCCCAAAGGCGGCATCATCCGCAAAGAGATGGANNTGGAAGACTGGATGCGCGAAGAGTACCTTCGCCGCGGCTACTCCCTCGTCGTCACTCCCCACGTCGCCCGCCGCCAGCTCTTCCACACTTCCGGCCACGAAGGCTACTACTCCCAGAACATGTTCGATGCCATGGAGCTCGACGATGCCGAATATCGCCTCAAGCCCATGAACTGCCCCGGCCACATTCTCATCTACAAAGATTCCCTCAAGTCGTATCGCGATCTGCCCGTGCGCCTCGGCGAACTCGGCACCGTCTATCGCTACGAGCGCTCTGGCGTGATGCACGGCCTCTTGCGCGTCCGCGGCTTTACCCAGGACGACGCTCATATCTTCTGCACGCCCGACCAGATTGAAAACGAAATCGTTGGCTGCCTCGAGTTCGCCCTTGCCGTGCTGAAGGCTTTCGGCTTCGACCAGTTCCAGACTGAGCTTTCCACCTGGGATCCGAACGACAAGAAAAGTTTCCTCGGCACCGAAGACCAGTGGAACCTGGCCAACCACTCGCTCGAAAGCGCTCTGAAAAAGTTGAACATCGAATACAAAACCATCCCCGGCGAAGCCGCATTCTACGGCCCCAAGATCGACATCAAACTGGTCGACGCCATCGGACGCCTCTGGCAACTCTCCACCGTCCAGTTCGATTTCAACCTGCCCCAGCGCTTCGATCTCGAATACGTCGCCGAAGACGGCACCCGCAAACAGCCGCTCATGGTCCACCGAGCTCTCTACGGTTCCGTCGAACGCTTCTTCGGCGTCCTCATCGAACACTACGCCGGAGCCTTCCCCGTCTGGCTCTCCCCCGTGCAGGTAGCCATGATCCCCATCGCCGAGCGCCACGTCGGCTACGCGGAAAAAGTAGCGTCCCAACTCCGGGCCGCAGGCGTCCGCGTGGAAGTCGATTCTCGCAACGAAAAAATGAACGCCAAAATCCGCGAACACGCCATGCAGAAAATCCCCTTCCTGCTCGTCGTCGGAGACAAAGAATCCGAAGCCAACAAAGTCAATGTCCGCACCCGTGGCAAGGAAAAAACCGACGACATGGCAACAGTGGAATTCGTAGACAAGATCAAAAAGCTGGTTGCGGAGAAGAGCGCGACCCTGTAGCCGGCGGACTCGCCCGCCGTTTCCATTCCTCACCATGAAAATCGAACATCTATCGTTCGATTTTCATGGTATACTCTTTACCATGATTGTTCGCATGGCTGACATTGTGCTGGTTCGATCCGCTTTGCGGCGCAGTCGTGTGGTTGCCCTTCTAGGGCCGCGCCAGTGCGGCAAGACTACCCTCGCCCGCGAGTTTGTTGCCCCCGGCTCCCTCAACTACTTCGACCTCGAGGACCCTCAGAGCCTCGCCCGCCTGACCGAGCCCGACATCGCTCTCCGTCCTCTCAGAAAGTTGGTGGTGATTGACGAGGTCCAGCGCCGTCCCGACCTGTTTCCCCTGTTGCGCGTCCTGGCCGACCGGAGACCCCTCCCGGCGCGCTTTCTCATCCTCGGCAGTGCTTCGCCAGATCTGCTGCGCCAATCTTCGGAGACGCTCGCTGGCCGTATCGAGACCGTTCCTCTGGAGGGTTTCCGCCTCTCCGATCTGGGCGCCGCCGCCCTCGGTCGGCACTGGCTGCGCGGCGGTTTTCCTTTGGCGTACACCGCCAGGACCGAGCTCAATTCGCTCTCGTGGCGCCGCCAGTTTCTCCAGACGTTTATCGAGCGCGACCTGCCGCAACTCGGCATCACGATTCCCGCGTTGTCTCTGCGCCGTTTCTGGAACATGGTCGCCCACTATCACGGCCAGATATGGAACGCCGCCGAGTTCGCTCGCGCCTTGAGCGTGAGTGAGCCCACGGTGCGCCGCTATCTCGACCTGATGGCCGATGTCTTCATGCTCCGCCCCCTGCTGCCCTGGTTTGAGAATCTCGCCAAGCGCCAGGTCAAGGCACCCAAGGTCTACGTCCGCGACAGCGGCCTGCTCCACGCCCTGCTCGGCATCACGAATCATCGCGACCTTGAGTTTCATCCCAAGGTCGGCGCTTCCTGGGAGGGTTACGCCGTCGAAGAGGTGCTCAAATCCTTCCGCCCCGACGAGGCTTACTATTGGGCCACGCACAACGGAGCCGAGCTTGATCTCCTACTGTTCAAAGATGGCCGCCGCATCGGCATCGAGTGCAAGCGCGCTGACGCACCTGTGCTCACTCCATCCATGCGCATCGCTCTCGCCGACCTCAAACTCGACCGGCTATGCGTCCTCTATCCCGGCGATAAAACATATTCGCTGGCCAGGAACGTCGACGTCATTCCCCTCGCAAAATTCGTGAATGCAAAATGACAAAGCATGCGGAAGAAAACACCCTCGTGGGGACGGACGCCCTCGTCCGTCCCGCGGAGCGACGCTTCGCCCCTTCCTTTGTTCCATCCCCACCCCCTGTGTTAGCATCAGAAGTTTCGCAGGCGTTGTTGGGCTGGCCTGTACCCTGTACTCATCCTCATCCCGGGCCGTTACACCCTTCCCGTAAGCCTGCGGAAGGAGACAACCCGTGAAAGTGTACGCTGCCGCCAATCTCCGCAACCTTGCCCTGATCGGACACGGCCACGCCGGAAAAACTACCCTCGTGTCCGCCATGCTCTACACCGCCGGAGCCGCTCCTCGCCTCGGTCGCGTCGACGACGGCTCCGCCACCACCGACTACGACGAAGAAGAAATCGCCCGCAAAATGTCCATCTCCACCGGCCTCGCCTTCGTCGAGTGGGGTAAGCCCGATGCCAAGATCAAGATTAATCTCCTCGACACTCCCGGCTTCAACATGTTCGTCCACGAAGCCAAGATGATGATGCCCGTCGTCGACGCCGCCCTCGTCGTGGTCGACGGCGTGGCTGGCGTCGAAGTCGTCACCCAGCGGGTCTGGAATTACTGCGACGAAATCAACCTCCCGCGCATGATCGTCGTCAACCGCATGGATCGCGACCGCGCCGATGCCGCCCGCGCCCTCGAATCCCTCACCAACGCTTTCGGCCGCGCCGTCACCCCCTTGCAACTCCCCATCGGCGCCGAGAAAAGTCTCAGCGGCATCGTCGACCTCGTCCGCATGAAGGCCTATACCTACGAGATGGGTGGAAACGGCAAAGGCAAAGAAGGCCCCATCCCCGCCAACATGGCCGATCAAGCCAAAGAAGCTCACGAAAAATTAGTCGAACTCGTAGCCGAAGGCAAAGACGAGTTGATGGAAGAATTCTTCGAAACCGGCACCATCCCCGAGGAACATCTCGTCCCCGCCCTCCACGAAGCCATTCGCGAAGACAAACTGTTCCCCGTCCTCTTCACTTCCGGCCTGGGCAACATCGGCGTCGACGAGCTCATGGATTTCATCGTTGACTACACCCCCGCCGCCAGCGAACATCACGCCCTCACCGGCTGGACCGCCGAAGGTGGCCCGCCCGCTGAACGCAAAGGCACCGACAACGAACCCGCCTCCGTCTACGTTTTCAAAACCATGTCCGACGCCTTCGCCGGACGCATCTCCTACTTCAAAGTCTTTTCCGGCGTCCTCAAAGACGACGCCTCCCTGCAGAACTACAATCGCAATATCCAGGAGAAGTTCGCCCACATCTCCCTCGTTCAGGGCAAGCAGGCCATTCCCATCCCCGAACTCCATGCCGGAGACATCGGCGCCGTAGCGAAACTGAGGGAGACTCTCACCGGCGACACTCTCGGCGACAAGTCATCCCCCATCCGCTATCCCATGGTCCAGTTGCCCGAACCCGCCATCACCTTCGCCATCGAGCCCAAGAGCCGCGCCGACGAAGACAAACTCGGCGTCGGTCTCCACAAACTCATGGAAGAAGACGCCATGCTCCGCTTCTTCCGCGATCCCCAAACCAAGGAATTCCTCATTGCCGGCACCGGTCAGCAGCACATCGAAGTCGTAGTCTCCAAGATGAAAAAGCGCTACCACGCCGAAGTCGTCCTCAAAGCGCCCAAAGTTCCTTATCGCGAGACCATTCGCGGCAAAGCCGACGTCCAGGGACGCCACAAAAAGCAGACTGGCGGCCACGGCCAGTATGGCGATTGCAAAATTAAAATGGAGCCCCTCCCAAAAAATTCCGAAGTCGAATTCGAGTTCATCAACGACATCTTCGGCGGATCCATCCCCCGCAACTTCATCCCCGCCGTAGAAAAAGGCATCAAAGACGCCGCCGCTCGTGGCTATCTGGCAGGCTATCCCGTCGTCAACTTCCGCGTCAGCCTCTACGACGGCTCCTACCACGACGTCGATTCCAACGACCTCTCCTTCCAGATGGCCGGACGCATCGCCTTCCGCAAAGCCATGGAAGCCGCCAAGCCCACTCTCCTCGAACCGATCATGACCGTTGAGATCACCATCCCCGACGAGTTCGCCGGCACCATCATGGGCGACCTCAACAGCCGCCGCGGACGCATCCAGGGCATGGACAACAAAGCCGGTAACACCATCGTGAAAGCCGAAGTCCCCATGGCCGAAATGCTTACCTACGGCGCCGATCTAACCTCCATGACCCAGGGCCGCGGCAGCTTCTCCATGGAAATGCACCACTACGACACCGTCCCCCAGCAACTGCAAGACAAGATTATCGAGAAGGCCAAAGCCGAGCGCGGCGAAGTAAAAGAAGAAGAAGAATAACTGCATGGTTCAATGGAGAGCCGGGCGCCCCCCGTCCACCCCCAACAGCTGCCAAAAACAGTTTCGCCCTCAAGCCCGTTCTGGCGTACCATTCCTCTTTACTTAAGGAGGCACGCATGTCCAGGCGGAGTTCCCCCACCTGCTGCCGCTTGTCCTTTGCGACGCTCGTTCTTTTGCTTATCTCCCAGCCCGCAATGCCCCAGGAAAACAAGTCCACAACTCTCGAACTCGACCACGTCTCCATCTGCGGCTCCAGCCTCGACACCCTTCGTCAATCCCTCACCGACGTGGGCCTCACTCCCGATCTCGGCGGCCCTCACGGCAACGGCATTACCCAGATGGCGCTGGTTGGTTTCGATGATGGCACCTACATCGAACTGATCGCCCCGATCAAGCCCGGCGTAACCGCTGGCTCCGCCTGGGCAAAGTTTATGTCCGACGACGCCGTCACCTGCGCCTGGGCCGCTGGCACCAACGTCTTGCTCCAGGAAGTCGATCGCCTCAAGAAGGCCGGCATCTCCGTCAAGACTCCCGAACGCGGCAGCCGCAAGCGCCCCGACGGCATGTCCGTCGAGTGGATGACCGCCGACGTCGGCAACACAACCCCGGGCGCCACCCTTCCCTTCATCATCGAAGACCAGACCCCTCGCGCCTGGCGCGTCCAGAATTCTGCCAGCGTTCAAGGCGCCCCCCTGGGCGGCGTCGAGAACGTAGTCCTCGGCGTCAACAATCTCGACGCCTCCATTGCCCTGTTCCGCAAGGCTTACGGTTGGGCTGAGCCCCTCACCGAAACCCAGAAGGACTTTGGCAAACTAGCCTACTTCCCCGGCCAGCCCGTGATCCTGGCCGCTCCTTCCGGCGGAGGCTGGCTCTCCGACCGCCTCGCCAAGTTCGGGGAGACTCCGGTTGCTTACCTGCTCAGCACCCGCGACTTCGCTGCCGCCACCAAAAGATACAAACTCTCCGGCACCAAAACCTGGTTCGGCCAGAAGCTAGCCTGGTTCGACCCAGCCAAGCTCAAAGGCGTGCGGCTGGGAGTGATTGGGCAGTAGCATCGGCCATTACGATTTCTTTGTGTTCTAGATTGTGGCTATGACGGCCGCACTGGCGAGTGGACAATCAACGAGTAAGACGTTGCGGCATGGGTAGATCCGGTATAAGCGCGATCTATCAACTAGCAAGCCGGAACTAAGAACTGCTACCATCCCCTTCAGTGTCCGCTGCCAAAGATAATCCCGCCCTCCACCTGAAGGACCGCCTCGTCTCCGCCGCCCCCGTCGAGGACGATTCCTCCTTCGAGCTCAAGCTCCGCCCCCAGCGCCTCCAGGAATTCATCGGCCAGAACAAAGTCAAAGAGAATCTCGACGTAGCCATCCAGGCCGCCAAGTCCCGCGGCGAAGCCCTCGACCACGTCCTCCTCTACGGACCCCCCGGCCTCGGCAAGACTACCCTGGCCAACATCATCGCCAACGAGCTCGGAGCCGCTTTCCAGCAGACTTCCGGCCCAACATTACAGATCAAAGGCGACCTCACAGCGATCCTCACCAATCTCCGCGATCGCCAGGTGCTCTTCATCGATGAAGTCCATCGCCTCCAGCCAGCGCTCGAAGAGATCCTCTACTCCGCCCTCGAAGACTACAAGCTCGACATCATGATCGGACAGGGCCCGTCCGCCCGCACCCACACCATGGACGTCAAGCCCTTCACCTTCATCGGCGCCACCACGCGCGCCGGACTCCTCTCCGCTCCCCTCCGTTCCCGTTTCGGCCTCCTGCTCCGCCTCGAGTTCTACACTCACGACGATCTCCGCGTAATCGTCGAACGTTCCGCCGAAATCCTCGGCGTAACCATCGATCGCCCCGGCGCCACCGAAATCGCCAGCCGCTCTCGTGGAACCCCGCGCATCGCCAACCGCCTCCTCCGCCGCGTCCGCGACTACACCCAGGTCCGCGCCAACGGCTCCATCGATCTCCCCATCGCCCAGTCCGCCCTCAGCATGTTGGAAGTTGACCGCCACGGCTTCGACGAAGTCGACCGCAAACTCCTCCTCACCATCATCGAGAAGTATCAGGGCGGCCCCGTTGGCTTGAACACTTTAGGCGCGGCGCTAGCCGAGGAACCCGACGCCATAGAAGAAATTTACGAACCGTTCCTCATCCAGATCGGCTTCCTCAACCGCACTCCCCGAGGAAGAGTAGCCACCCAGCTTGCCTACGAACATTTCGGCATCACTCCCAACCGCCGCCAAAGCTCCCTCTTCTAGTGTGGTGTCCCGTTAATTCGCGAAATAAGTTAGCGTTGTCATCCTGAGCGAAGCGAAGGACCTATGTATTTTGTTTCTGCTGCGAAGCTCCTGCCTGGCCCCGAAACCGCGCCCCGACTTTATTCGCCTATTTCCGGGACACTACACTAGCTTGTGTGGAGACGGGGGTCCCGCCCCGCCCAGCCGAGCGCAGCTCGGCACCTGCCGGCGCTGTATGAATTCGCGGTGGACGAGCGAGGATGCACGTCGCTCCCGGCGTTTGACTTCCACCGCTGCAATCTGCGTTAATCACTCTTCGTCATCATCCCCGCGGAAACGCTGTCAGCAGGAGAACTCATGCGCGAAGTGATCGCCACCGACCACGCCCCGAAGGCCATCGGCCCCTACTCCCAGGCCATTCGTGCCCAGGGTCTCATCTTTACCTCCGGACAGGTAGCCATCGATCCCGCAACCCAGCAGGTAATCGCCGGCGATGTTTCCGCCCAGACCGACCGCGTCCTCACGAACCTGGCCGCCATTTTGCACGCCTCGGGCAGTACCCTGGAGAAAGTCCTGCGCTGTACCGTCTTTCTCAAAAACATGGGAGACTTCGCCGCCATGAACGAAGTCTACGGCCGCTATTTCAAGCAGGAGCCGCCAGCCCGCTCCACCGTCGAAGTGGCCCGTCTGCCAAAAGATGTTCTGGTAGAAATTGATGTGATTGCGCTCGCTTGAAGGCTCGTGTGGGGACGGGCGCCTGCGCCCGTCCAAGCCGAGCGCAGCTCGGCAGCCGCCAGTGTTCGCAGCGACTCTTAGATTCACGATAGAAACAAACTTCTAGAACGTTGCAGAACAAGAAAGGGAAATTATGAAGACTCTAATCCTAGCCATCACCCTGCTCGCATTAGCCGCCACTGCCATTGCCCAAACATCTCCAGCTAAAAAGCCAGTAGCGAAACCCGCCACCGGCCCCACCAACGTCACCGGCGCTCCCACCAAAACCGCCAGCGGCCTCGAATACTGGGACATCAAAGTTGGCACCGGCGCGGTCGCCCAATCCGGACAGCACGTTAAAGTCGACTACACCGGCTGGCTCACCACCGGCAAGAAATTCGACAGCTCCGTCGGTACCGGAAAGCCGTTTGAATTCATGCTCGGCGCCAGCCAGGTCATCAAGGGCTGGGACGAAGGGGTCGTCGGAATGAAGGTGGGTGGCAAGCGCCAGTTGCGCATTCCACCCGACTTGGCCTATGGCGCCGCCGGTTATCCCGGAGCAATCCCTCCCAGCGCAACCCTCATCTTCGACGTGCAATTAGTAGATGTGAAGTAGCGCGCCGGATAGGTTCGTGTGGGCAGGCTCGTGTGGCTAGGCTCGTGTGGTGAACGGCCTCTGCCCCCGTCCAGCTCGCGTAGGGACGGACGCCATCGTCCATCCAGCCGAGCAGAGCTCGGCACCTGCCGCCAGACACACAAAAGCCCGTAGGATTGAACAATCCCCGGGCTCCGCGAAACCTACGCTTTAACCACTTTGCCGCTGCGCAGACAGGATGTGCAAACGCGCATGTGCTTCGTGGCGGCTCCCACTTTGGCGTGAACCGGCCGCAGATTGACGTTCCAGCGCCGCTTACTCACATTGTGCGCGTGGCTGATGGTGTTTCCGAACTGCGGCCCCTTGCCGCAGACATCGCATACTCGTGCCATAACTCTGAATTCCTTCCAGGCCTGTTGCCGAAACCCCTTGCCGAAGCTTAGATTTTACAGGATTCCGCCCGATTTCGCCAAACGCCCTGGGAAGAGGTGAGAGGTCAGAGGTTTGATTGCAAAGGTTAACCCCATCGGCCAACCTCGACTGGTTTTACCTCTGCAATCTAACCTCGAACCTCTGACCTCAACTACTACGCCGCCTTCCCCATCACCGGCTGCGCGCAATGCATGCACCGCCGCGCATCGATCGGAATCTCGCTCAAACATTCCGGACACTTCTTGGTCGTCGGATCGGCCGGCGCCGGATCCTTCCGTGTCCGCGCGATCAACGCGTTGATCGGCGTCACCACAAAAAAGTAAACCGCTCCCGCCACCAGCAGAAAGCTGACCACCGCCGTGATGAAATCCCCGATCGGAAACACCGTCCCTCTGATCCCAAATGAGATCCCCGTAAAGTCTGGCTTCCCCACCAGCAACGCAATAATGGGATTGATAATGTCCTTCACCAGAGCGGTGACGATCGTCCCGAACGCCCCGCCAATGACCACACCAACTGCGAGATCCACTACATTACCCCGCAGGATAAACTGCTTGAAACCGGATAACATTATGTCTTCCTCCGTTAAACAAAGTGGCAAAAAATGTAAATGCTAAGTGGGT
>PMBA01000306.1:26949-36630 GCA_003152795.1 Acidobacteriaceae bacterium
GGACGCAACTGCCCCGCCGACTGCGCATCCTTCAACTCCAGTTTCACATCGCACGACCCGGTCGCTTTGATGAAGTCCATCAGATATTGCGCGTTGAATCCGATCGCCATCGGTTCCCCGTCATAAGCGACTTCAATCGAATCCTCCGACTCCCCGGTCTCGGTCGACGATGCCGAAATCTTCAATTCGCCTTTCTCCAGCCGCAACCGCACCGCTCGCGACCGCTCATCCGCGAACTGCGCCACCCGCGCAATCGCCGCTCCCAGTTCCTCACCATGCAGCAGGATCGACTTCGAGATATCCTTCGGCAACACCGCCTCATAATTCGGAAACTGTCCCGTCAGTTGCCGCGAAGTCAGCAAGCGCGGCCCTACGCGGAAAAACAGCGTCGATTCATCTTTGGCGAAGTCGATGCTCTCAACATCGGAATCCAGCAGCGATTTCAACTCGTCCATCGCCTTCTTCGGTATCAGCGTCTTCATCTCCCCCGAGACGCCTTCAAACTTTTCTCCCGCCCGCTCCACATGCGCCAACCGATGCCCATCCGTCGCCACCATCGTGATCGACTCCGGCTTCAACACCATCAGCGCCCCATTCAGCGTATATCGCGACTCCTCGCTCGCAATCGCGAATCCCGTCTTCGCAATCATCGATCTCAGTACGGCTGCCGGAATCTTGATCGCTCCCGCCGATGGAAACACCGGCAACCCTGGAAAATTCGACCGCGCCATTCCCACCATCTTCGTGTTGGACCGGCCGCACCGGATACTCACCCAGTGATTCTCCAGCAAACGGATCGTAATCTCCGCGTCTGGCAGTAGCCTTACATAGTCATAAAGTTTGCGCGCCGGAATTGTGCACGCGCCTTCCTTCTTCACCTTGGCGTTGCACGAAGTCCGCAGGCTCAGATCCAGGTCCGTAGCTGTCAGTGACAACTTGTCCCCAGCGGCCTCAAATAGATAGTTCGACAGAATGGGAATTGTGGTCTTGCGCTCCACCACGCCCTGTGTCGCTGTCAGTTCACGAAGAAGTTCAACTTTGCTGACCGTAATTTCCATGGTCGTTGCGGCTACCGCAGCGGCGACTTCCACCGGCATATTGGGTCTCCCGACTCTAGAGTTGGTTTCAGCTCAAGCCTCTCCGGCAGAACCCTGCTTTACTCATGCCGCCAGACTCAGCCCAAGCTTGCAACTTCCTGGGTAAGGCACGGCTTTAGCTATGCCGGAATACCCCACCCAAGATGCGGGGCCTAAGCCCTTGAGGTTTCAAAACCTTTAAACCAGCTCTACTTCTGTTCTCTTCTTATATCAAATACAAAACCTATAAAACCAGTAGTAACCGTAGGCGCTTCGCAGAAGTGGAAATCCGGTCCAGGTCCCTGTGTTTCAGTTGCTTCCACCTCAACCCTTCATGTGGACAATCGCTCCCGGCTCCGGTGGAACCCAACGCAACCCGCCGGCCCTTCTCAGGTTCCTATCCCGTCTCCCACAGTTTCCACACACTCTCCACAGCCAGGAGGTGGCAAGACAGGCCTGATGAGTGGAAAAATCGGCGGAAACCTTCATTTACACGCCCAATTGCTCGGTTAGTTTATTGAGCAACCTGTTCAAATCCTTGTCGTTCTTGCGGAGTTGTTCAATCTTATCCACGGAATGCAAGACGGTTGTGTGGTGCTTGCCGCCAAACTGGCGTCCAATTTCCGGCAGCGAGGCTTCCGTCAGATGTTTGGCCAGGTACATCGCAATCTGTCGCGGATACACGATTGATCGCGAATTATTCTTTGCCTTGATCTCCACCAGGCGCAGGCCGAATTGCTCAGCCACTGCCTTCTGAATCGATTCGATCGTCACCTTGCGTGCCTGCGAATCGATGAAATTTTTCAGCACCTGCTGGGTATACGGAAGCGTAATATCCGCCCCGATCAGCGAAGAATGCGCCACCAACCGGATCAGCGCTCCCTCCAGTTCGCGCACATTCGACCGGATGTTCGAGGCGATAAACAACGCCACATCCGTCGGCAGCGTTACCCGCTCCTGCTCCGCCTTCTTTTGCAGGATCGCCACTTTCGTCTCCAGGTCCGGTGGCTGAATGTCCGCGATCAGCCCCCACTCGAACCGGCTCCGCAGACGATCCTCGAATTCCGCCAGCTCTTTCGGCGGACGGTCGCTAGCAATCACGATCTGCTTCATCGACTCGTGCAGCGCATTGAAGGTGTGGAAGAACTCTTCCTGCGTCCGCTCCTTCTGCGCCAGAAACTGGATGTCGTCCACCAGCAACACGTCTACCGTCCGGAATTTATCCCGGAAGCTGATCATCTTGTCGTAGCGCAGCGAGTTGATCATCTCGTTCGTGAACTTCTCGCTCGATACGTAGCAGATCGCCGCCTGCGGCGTCCGCCGCTTGATCTCGTGCCCGATCGCCTGCATCAGGTGCGTCTTCCCCATCCCCACGCCCCCGTACAGAAACAGCGGGTTGTAGGCTTTCGAGGGCCGTTCCGCCACCGCCTGGCAGGCCGCATGTGCAAACTGGTTCCCGCTCCCGATCACGAAAGCGTCAAACGTATACCGTGGATTCAGTTGCGCCGCGCTGTCCCAGTCGAACCGCCCCTGCGCCGGATGCATCCCCACCGCCTGCGGCCCCGCACTACCACTCCCGCCGCCGCTCGAACCGTGCGCCGTCAGCCCCCCGTTGTGCCGGATCGGCGTGTTCGAGGGATCGTCCTCCGCGGTTACGAATTTCACATCCTCGTATCCCAGTTCGAGCTGGTCCACCGCTTCCTGAATCAGGTCCGCGTACTTGTCGCTGACGTGTCGGAACTCGGCCGTTGGAATGCGCACGTACAAAACCCCATTGCTAGCGTGGCTGTACCGCGTCGGCTTCAGCCACGTGTCGTAGGAGTGTCGGTTGACTTTCTTTTCCAGGGCGTCAAGGATGCGCACCCACGGATTCGGACTGATGTTGGAACTGGAGAGAGACATTGTTTACCAGAATGACGTTTACCAGAATGACGGTTGCCCGGATGACGGTTAAAAATATCGCTGCTTGAATATCGAAAGCGCCCCGGTGATTGCGTCCGGGAAAAACCAGTCTTGAAATTATGATCTTCGATTCCTGCAGAGCAGTTTCTGTTTTGCAGTACGCGTTATCGATGAAATTTATTACGAGACGAACCGCATACTAGCACAAAAAAATCGCCGCGTCGGTGCGTTCCGGCAAAAAAATTCCGCGCCCGCGCTATTTAGAATCGCGATTTTTTCGCGCTGTCAAGTGTCGAGAAACTAACTGCAGCGCAAACTGTGCAATGGAGAAAAAAGAAGTGAGAGGGCAGAAGTCGCATTGCAGAGGTGAATAACCATAAGGTACGTGATGGGTTTTACTTCTGACCTCTTAACTTCTGCAATCTGACCTCGCCTCAGTTCGGCCGCCGTTCCCGCCTTGCCGGAGAACCCGCCGTCTTGTAACTCCCCGGATACAACACCACCGACCGCCTCCCGCCCTCGCCGTCACTCTCCGTGCGCAAATCTTTTTCCTCGCGCAGCGCCAGATGCACGATCCGCCGCTCCCGCGACGACATGGGCCCGAACCGGTACGGCTCGCTCGTCCGCCGCACCTGCTCCGCCGCCACCCGCGCTGCCGTCTGCAGCTCCTCGATCCGCTGCGCCCGGAAATTCTTGCAGTCGAACCAGATCTTCTCGTGCTCGTTCCCCTGCAGGCGCAGAATCTCCGACGCCAGCAGCTCGAACGATCGCAGCAACTCCCCCGCCCGTTCCAGCAATAGCCCCGAATCCGGCCCCGCAAACTCCACCAGAATCTCCGGATGTTCCCACTCGCGATTCTCCGCCATCGGCGGATCCACCGTGATCCGGTACTTCAGCTTGAAGCCGCCATTCGAAATGACAGCCTGCAGAAATTCCCCTATCTGTTTTGCGGCAGCAACCTTGTCTGTAATCGGCATAGTTAGGTCTCAGCTTTTGGCTCTTAGCTCTTGGCCAGTAGCCAAGAGCCAACAGCCAACCGCTACTTCTCTTTCTTCCGCGCCCGCTTCTCCATCATCTCCCGCATCTCCCGCCCCAGCGACGTCCGGTTCATCACCGACTGCTGTACGATCCCGATCAGCTGCCCCGCCGACCAGTACAGTCCCAGCCCCGCCGGCAGGTTCCAGCTCATCAGCCCCAGCATCCCCGGCATCATCACGTTCATCATCTTCTGCTGCGCCGGATCCATCCCCGCCTGCGGCGTCATCCGCTGCATGATCAGCATCGTCACAATAATCGCTACCGGCAAAATGTGCCACGGATCCGGCGCCGATAAATCGTGCACCCACATCCACGGCGCATGCCTCAAATCCATCGCCACGTTCAGCATCCGGTAATACGCAAACAGAAACGGCATCTGGATCAGCAGCGGCAGACATCCTCCCGCCGGATTCACCCCTTCCTTCTTATACAGCGCCGAAATCTCTTCGTTCATCTCCGCTTTCTTCGGATCCCGCAAACTATACTTCTTGTACTTTTCCTGGATCGACTTGATCTGGGGTGCCACCCGCTGCATCTTCAACATCGACTTCATCTGCGATAGCCGCAGCGGCAGCAGCGCCACATTGATCACCAGCGTCTGCAGCAGAATCGCCCAGCCCCAGTTCCCCACGATGTGGTTGTACATCCATTTCAGCCACAGAAACAGCGGTCGCGCGATGATCCCCAGCCACCCGAAATCGATGATCGCCCGCAGATCCGGGTCCGTCCCCGTAATCCCTGGCACCGCTACCGATTCCAGATCCGCCAGCGCCTTCGGCCCCACATACAACCGCGCCTCCGTCGCCCCCTTAACGCTGCCCACCGCCGCCCCCAGCACGTCCACTTTGTCCATCTGCTTGTTACTCGCATCGGACGCGTTGTGCGGAATTTCAAGCGCATTGTGCAGCGTCACCATCGCCGCGTTCTGCGGATCCTCCGGCAAAAACACCGCCGCGAAATACTGGTCCGACACTCCCGCCCAGTGGAACGGTCCCGCCAGCGTCCCGCCCCCGCTGATCTTCTTTATTGCCAGCCGCTCCACCTTATTGTCGTACTGATACACGATCTGCGCAGTTGCGTACTGCGCCCCCGTCGTATCCCCGCCAAACCCAGCCGGCCACATCGGAAACGCCGTGACCTGCGCCCCCTTCACATTCACCGCCGTCTTTACTCCCACCACGTAGCTGTTCCGATCGAACGTAAAGCTCTTCTCGACCGATACGTCGCCGTCGGAGTATGCAAACTTAATTTCGGGTGGAGCCACGGGCGTAGGCGAGGTCGCGGGTGCCCCATCCTTCCGCGCACTCTGCGGAAGCGTGGGTGTCGCCATCACGTACAAAGCTGAGTTCAACTTGTCCCGCAGCCCCGCATCATAAGTCCACAACGTCAGCGGATACCCATACAATCCCGCCGCCGCCGCATTCACCAGTTCGAGCGGTCCACCCTTGTCGTCGGTATATTTCTTCAGCACCCACGACTTAACCCGCCCGCCGCGGTTGGTCAACACGATCCGGTAAAGGTCATTCTCAATCACCGTCTCCGTTTCGCTGTTAGCCACAACCGGCGCCAATGTTTGCGTCAGGGACGCCTGCTTCATGGACCTTTGCGTGAGGGATGTTTGCGCGGAAGATGCTTGCGGGGAAGATGCCTGTGTGGTGACGGCGCTCTGCCCCGTCCCGCTCTCCGCACTCTGCGCAGCGCCACCCGCCTGCCCGCCGCTGCCCGCCGTTTTCGCCGGAGCCGGCGGCTGCGGCCCATACTTCTTCATCAGCGGCTGAAATAGCATGATCACCAGAAACGTCAGCGCAAACACCACTAGCAACCTGCGCTCCATCCCGGGTTCTTGTTGCGGATTATTAAATTCAGCCAATTCAGTAACTCATCATTTCTGTGTTAGTTGCCACAACTCATGTAGGGACGGACGCCCTCGTCCGTCCAGCGGAGCGAAGCTCCGCAGCCCCTGGTTCAACCCGAGACGCCGGGTGCCGAGACACCCGTAGCCCCACTTATTCGCGCCTTTTGCGAATGAGTGGGCGTCACCACCAAATCCAACCCGCCTTTCGCCATCGGATGACATCGCAGCAGTCGCCCCGCCGCCATCGCCGCTCCGCGCACCACTCCATACCGCTCCACCGCTTCCATCGCGTACTCGGAACAAGTCGGCACATACCGGCACGAAGCCGGCAACGCCGGCGAAATCCACCGCTTATAAATCCGCAGCATCCCCAGCGCCAGAGAATTCATGAGAACGCCGGGATTCTCCACAACATCCTTCACCGCACTAGCGCGAGAGACTGTCATTTCTCCCCAACCTTCTTCGCAATCGCTTCCAGCGCCCGCCCAACTTCTTCCAGCACCTTGGAAAATTCCACCGTCAGCACCGACTTCTTCGGATTGATCACCACATCCACCGCGTCCGCGCCCGCCAGCACCCCGCGTCGCTGCCGTACCGCCTCTCGCAGCCGCCGCTTGATCCGGTTCCGCTCCACCGCGCCGCCCAGCACCCGCCCCACCGTGAACCCGACGCGCGTGCTTTTCTCCGGCAATGCGCCCTCCGCCTGCCGCAGGTAGAACACCGTCATGTGCGAGGAAAAGTGCCGCCGTCCCTGCTTGTACACACGTTCGAAATCGGAATGCTTCAGCAGCCGCGCCGCACGTGGGAAACTCCCCCCCGCCTTCGCCACTCGCCGCTCTGCACTCCGCTCCGGAAAGTCGGCGCTCACCAGCTCATCATTCTGCACGGCGCTACCCAGTACCCCAGTCGCCCGTGCGTAGTCCCGCTCCCTCTGGCAACTCGGTACTGGCAACTGGCAACTGTCTTGCGGTGGGAATACTAATCGCGGAAACCCGGCGCCACGGATACGCGCTTGCGCCCTTTGGCCCGGCGGCGCGACAGCACTGCGGCTCCGTTCTTCGTCTTCATGCGAGTCCGGAACCCGTGCTTCTTCGAGCGCTTGCGCTTGTTGGGTTGAAATGTACGTTTCGGCATCGAAAATCCCTTGCTCCTGATTGATTCAACGAACCTGAGGCAAACGGTAAGTATAAATGACGCGCACTCTCCCCGGCAAACCCCTTACCTCGCTACAATGTCCCTGATCGGAATTTTCCTGATCACCGGTCGCTGACTACTGCCCACTGACCACCGATCACCGAGTACTGACTACTGCCCACTGCGGCACTGACCACTAGGATCGCTGGCCGCTAGATCGCTGACCACCGCTCTCTATGAACCTCGACGACACCATCGTCGCCATCGCCACCCCGCCCGGCCGCGGCGGCATCGGCGTAGTCCGTCTAGCCGGCCCGGAAGCGAAAAGCATAGCCCGACCGATGCTCCGCCTGCCTCGTGACCTGCAACCGAACCAGGCCGTTGTCTGCGATCTAATCGACCCGTGTGGCGCGGGGGCCCCCGCCCGCATCGACGAAGTAGTAGTCACCTTCTTCGCCGCCCCCCACTCCTACACCACCGACGACATCGTCGAAATCTCCGCCCACGGCTCGCCCGTCGTTCTCCGCCACATCGTCGAACTCGCCCTCGCCCAGGGCGCTCGTCTAGCCGAACCCGGAGAATTCACCATGCGCGCCTTCCTCAACGGACGCCTCGATCTCACCCAGGCCGAAGCCGTCCGCGATCTCATCGACTCCCAAACCCTCTTCCAGGCCAAGGTCGCCGCTCAGCAACTCCAAGGCGCTCTCTCCCATCGCCTCCAGCCCATCAAGCAAAAGCTAATCGACCTCATCGCCCTCCTCGAAGCCGGCATCGACTTCGCCGAAGACGATATCTCCATCACTCCCGACCCCGTCATCCTGGACCTCATCGCCCAGGTCAATGCCCCCCTCCAGCAACTCGCCGCCACCTTCTCCTTTGGCAAGATCGTTCACCAGGGCCTCACTCTGGCCATCGTCGGCCGTCCCAACGTAGGAAAATCGAGCCTCTTCAATCGCCTCGTCGAACGCGACCGCGCCATTGTTACTGCCCACCCCGGCACCACCCGCGACCTGGTCACCGAAACCGTAGCCATCGCCGGCATCCCCGTCCAACTCGTCGATACCGCCGGCATCCGCCGCGTCCCAAACGAAGCCGAAGCCGAAAGCATCGGAATCAAGAAATCGATGGAAGCCCTGGCCGACGCCGACTTAGTCCTGGTAGTAATCGACCAAAGCCAGCCCCTATCCGAAGAAGACCAGGAGTTATTAACTCAAGTGAAAGCCCGCCCCGCGATCCTAGTGGAAAACAAATCCGACCTCCCAGGCGCGCGTAAGCATAACGACGAAACGACTCACGTAGGGGCGGACGCCCTCGTCCGCCCAAGCCGGGCAGAGCCCGGCAGGGTTTCTCCAGCGGAGCCCGGCGCCTTCCTGGGCGAGGATCATGCCCTCTCTCCCTCCTTAGCCGCCGCCCCAGCGCCGCGTCCCTCCTTGCCCCAGCCCTTCAGCGCTGCCAGTGTGCGAAAAGACAGCCAAGTCCCGCCGCCCCGCCCGGCTCTCCAAGTCATCCCCACCTCCGCCCTCACCGGCGAAGGCATCCCCGCCCTCCGCGCCGCCATCCTGAATCACGTCGCAGGAGATTTCACGACAACCCAGGAACCCGGTTTCCTCACCAGCGTCCGCCACCACAAACTAGTCAACGACGCGCTAACCTCCCTGCTAGCCGCTACCAACGCCGTAGCCGCCCGCGTCCCCCACGAGATGCTCCTCCTCGATCTCTACGCCGCCCTTCGCCCCCTCGACGAAATCACCGGCGCCACCACTACCGACGACATCCTCAACCTCATCTTCAGCACCTTCTGCATAGGAAAGTAGCCCGCCCGCGTAGGGGCAGACGCCCTCGTCTGCCCAGCGGCGCAGCTCCGCTCCTGCCGGCACCACCACCGAGCCCCATACCCGACCGAGAGTGCGAGCGCAAAAAAGTGGAGTCCTCCCAGGCGGCACGGCAAGCCAAGCTAGGCCAACCAACGTCCCTGCCGTCAGGCACACCTCCAACTTGCCATCAAACGTGCGATCATGTCTCGTCCCCGGAATTTACCGAGCTTCAAAAGGAGCCTCTCCATGCCTGAAAATTCCCCCCAGAACTTCTCCAATCACACCCGTTATGATCCTCTCTTCCATTTCTTCGTTCTGCCCGTAATCTCTCTCGTGTTGCTGGCCGCTATCGTCCATCTGTTTCGATTCCCCGGCCTCCATTCCGCGCTCTTGCTCCTCGCCATTCTCGCCGCGTCGGTCGTCGTCTTCAAACTTCGCCTTTATCCCCTCAAGGTGCAGGACCGCGTCATCCGCCTCGAAGAAAGACTCCGCCTCGCCACCTTGCTCGACCCCGCCCTTCGTCCCCGCATCCCGGAATTTACCGAATCCCAACTGGTCGCCTTGCGCTTCGCTTCTGACGCCGAACTCCCCGCCCTGGCCGCCAGAGCTCTCAACGAAAAACTTTCCGCCACCGAAATTAAAAAGGCGATCCAGCACTGGCGCCCCGACAATTGGAGAGTCTGAACCACCCCGGCCCGCATGACTCATGAGCGAGCGAACTGGGAAGGGCAGGCCTTCTTCCCTTGTCTCCATTCGAATTGAAACTTATGTATAATCCGCCGATGCAAGCAATACCCTGGAGCACAATTGCGCTCGGGTCGCTGTTGCTCATCGCAGCCCGCTCAACAGGAGGACAGGAAGT
>PMBA01000269.1:0-6559 GCA_003152795.1 Acidobacteriaceae bacterium
GGAAACTGGCTGAGCAACGCGTACACCTACACCGCGTATAACGTGGTGGCGCAGGCTGGTGTCATCACCAGTCCGGTTCCGGCATCGACGTTAACCAGCGGCAACGTGACGTTCATCTGGACGGCGGGCGCGGGAGCGTCGGCCTACTGGCTGGATGCGGGCAGCACGGCGGGCGGAAGCCAGTACTATCAATCCGGCAACCTGGGCAACGTGCTGACCACGACGGTGAATGGTCTGCCGACCGATGGCAGCCCAATCTACGTCACCCTGTACTCGTTCATCGGCGGGAACTGGGTGAGCAACGCTTACAGCTACACGGCGCTCAACGCAACCGGCGGATTGGCGCAAATCACCGCGCCGGCTCCGAGTTCGACGCTAAGCGGGAACGCAGCGACGTTCACGTGGAGCGCGGACGTAAACGCCACAGCCTACTGGCTCGACATCGGGAGCACTCCCGGAGGCAACCAGTACTATCAATCCGGCAACCTGGGCAACGTTCTGACCACGAACGTATACAGCCTGCCGGCGGATGGCAGCACGATCTACGCGACCATCTACTCGTTTGTCGGAGGACAGTGGTTGAGCACCTCCGCCAGCTACGTGTCGGGTCCGTAAGAACGAAGTCGTGAGCGAACGAATGCAGGGCACGGACTTCGGTCCGTGCCCTTTTTTGGTGGTGAGGAAGGGCGCTTACCACGGGGGGCACGGGGAACACGGGGGGAAACACCGGGGGCTACAATCGGGGCTGGTTTGGTGGAGCCGATCGATGAAAATTCGCCATGCCGCGACGCACCGGATGCGATGCCTGCTTCGCACAAGCATGATGGTTGCGCCGGTTATGACTGTGCTCCTGCTGCCCAGCAGCAGCTTTGCTCAAGCAGCGCGCCCAGCTTCCCGAATAAAGAAGCCGCTGATCTACCAGGTCGGCAACGCAGTCCACATCAATGCCGAGGGGCCGCGCCCATTGCTGCAGGCTTTGGACGCACTGCAGGGGAAATATGGATGGATGGTGGACTATGAAGATCCGCAATATCCGGCCGGGTCAGATGCGGCGAATCCGCCGGCGCTGCCGCAGCGTCGCCACGCGAACCTGAGCAATTCCACGCGAGAAAGCTTCAGCGTGGAGTTCAGCGCCGGTCCAGCGCCAGACAGCACTCCGGATGAGAGTTCCGTCCTCGCGGCGGTGGTGGACGCCTACAACCAGGGCAATGCTTCCGGCCAATTTGAACTGCGCAATAAGAATGAGAGGCAGCAGGCGGGACGCTTCGCGGTCGTCGGCATCGGAGTGCACGGCCAAAACGACGAAGTGATAAGTCAGCAGCCGATTCTCGACCGTGCAATCACGCTGACCAGCGAAAGCAGAACCGCGGAGCAGACGATCCTCCTGATCTGCCAGAAACTAAGCGAGGGGAGCAATCTCCCGGTGACCGCCGAAATCGCCGGTAGTTTGCGCGCGCGCGGAAAGGTCGTGGCAGGCGGCACTGGAGTGCCAGCCCGAACGCTGTTGTCGCGCGCGCTGCCAGACAAGACAGGCTGGCGCCTGCTCTATGACGCCAGCGGCAAGCGCTACGAGTTGAGGGTAGCCGAGTTACGGCGTGACTGAAAACACCGTGCCCTTGGCATACTGACCGCCCAGACTCGTGGTGCCGTAGAGGACGCCGGCGTCGAGTGCCACGCCCGCCGTGGCGGCGCCGCCATCGCTGCCTCCGGTGAAGGTCCAGAGCGGAGTCTCAATCCATACGCCGCCTTTCTGAACAGGCGGCGTCAATTCGAAAACGACGCCAGAATTGCCCGTGCCCACCCCGGTGGTTCCGTAGAGATTGCCCTTGGCATCGACCACAACCCCGTAACGCGCGTAGGCTCCATCCGGGCCGCCACCGAAACTGTAGAGCACGCTTTCGGTCCAGGTGCTGCCGGTCTTGCTCGGCGTCAGCGCGAAGACGGTTCCATATCCTCCGGTTCCGCCCAAGCCAGTCGTCCCATACAACACACCCGCCTTGCCGAAGATCACACCAGAGTAGGGTTTGCCGCCGTCGGTGCCTCCGGTGAAGCCGTAGATCACGTTTTCGGTCCAGGTTCCGCCCGCAACCGCCGGAGGAGTGAGTGTGAACACTGCTCCCTGGGAGGACGGGCCGCCGTCCAGCGTCGTGCCGTACAGCACTTTCGTTTTAAGCACCAATCCGGCATAGGGCTTGCCGCCATCGCCGCGACCGGTGAAGTTGTAGAGAATGGATTCCGGCCACGCCGCTCCTTTTTTCTTGGGAGGGGTCAACTCGAATACCGTGCCAAAACTGGACGAGCCGCCAGCCGGAGTCGTTCCCACCAGCGCTGTCCCGTCAAAAATCAAGCCGCTCGCGGGATTGGCCCCGTCAGCGCCCCCCTTGAAGCTATAGAGAACAGACTCGGTCCAGGCGCCGCCCGCGACGGCAGGGGGAGTCAGCTTGAAGACTGTGCCATAGCCAAACGCGCCGCCGCTGGCCGTGGTGCCGTAGAGCGCTCCCGTTTTTAAGACCAGGCCGGACTGAGGACCAGCGCCGTCGCCGGTGTTTACGCCCTGAAAGCTGTAGAGGACGGTTTCGGTCCACGCTGGTGGTGACAGCATGAAAACTGTCCCGCAACCCGAACCCAGGTTACATTGCGTGCTGCCGCCGCCCCCGCCGGTGGTGCCATAAAGCGCTCCAGTGCTGTCAGCGACGAGCCCACCGTAAGGGTTCGCGCCGCTGCCGCCGCCTGGAAAGCTGTACAGCACGTTTTCGATGGGAGCGGGAGCCGCAGCCATGGCACTTACAGCCAGCACCGGCACGACCAGCAAAATCAGAAAAAGATGGCCCGCAAAAGCGGCGCGGTTCTTTTGTGGCATTTGAAGTCCCCCTGTATGGCTAATTCAATGGTTTTTACGCACGTTCACGCCGCGTGGCGCAGCGCAACTCTACCCATGTCGGTTACGGAATCGCGGTAACACTGACGAGAGTCGCAGCCTGCATTGCAGCCTCCAGCGTGCGCCCCGCCAACACCCTTCCGGTACTCGAAGGAACAACCAGAATGTCGTTGGCTTGCAACGATAAATCTGGCGCCTTGGCCTGCAGGATCTTTTTCAGCTGGACCGGAGTTTCGATCATGCCTGCCGGACCTTTGCGCAGAATCTTTGCGCCGCTCAGTTTCGCCGTCCGGGTTGTGCCTCCGGCCAAAGCAACCGCCTGCAGCACGGTGAGACCGCTGGCATCCATGAGCAATCCGCTTGGCCGGCCAACGTCCCCCACGACATAGACGATGTCGGCCTTGCGCACGATGATCGTATCCCTGGGAAAGACCTTGACGTTGCTGTCCGGGTTGTCGCTGAGATTTCGCGACACAGGGAGCGTCACCGGGTTATCGGGATCGCTGCGATGCGTTACCGTGATGCTGTGGCCAGCCCTCTCGGTCAAGCCGCCGGAAGCGGAGATCAGATCGAAAAGATGCTGCTCTCCGAGCACGGGATAAACGCCTGGCTTGGCCACTTCTCCCAGCAAACTCGCTCCCTGCGAAGCGTATTCCATCACGAACAGAGAGACGTAGGGGTCCTTCAGGAAGGCAGAGAGCCGCTTCTCGATTAACTTCGCCGCCTCTTCAGAGGTGAGACCCGCCACGTGCGTGGGTCCGATTAGAGCACAGTAGATGTCACCGGTGGGGGAAATGCGAGTCTTGGTGGCAAGCTCGGGAACGTCGTAGACGGTCATTTCGACCAGGTCCCCGATTCCGAGTTGCAGAGAAGGATTTCTATCCCCAGGGCTGGATTGGGCTGCGTCCGAAGCCGACTGAGTTTCGCTCTTTTCCTGATCTTTATTCTGGTCCAAAGCGGGTTGTTCCTGGGCCGTCAGATTCAGCCCCAGGGAGGACAGCAGCACGAGTGTCCAGAACAACGAAAAGACTATTTTTTTCAATGACTTCCGGTGCGGAAACAGCATGAGTTACACGACCTCTACAAACCACCCTGAAAAACAATATTTTAGCATGAGCGGAGCGGGGGAGAAACCAGGAATCAGTTGCGAAAAAACATGTATTTTCACATGCCAACTGCCCACGCAAGCACAGCCCAGGGCCATCTGCGTTGAGTCCGGCCTCGCGGACCGGCAAACGCCTGCAAAATGCTGCGAACAAAAAAACGGGACACCGCCCACGCGGTGTCCCACCTACCCGCAACTTGATTTACTTATTATCGTTCAGTGATCCGGCGCCAAACTCCTTGCGTTGGATGACCGGACGTGCCGCTCTGGCTGCCGCTACTGCCGGCATGGCCGCCGCCGCTCCGTAACGCTCGAGGAGCACTGGCACCATCGCGCCTTCGGCTTCCTTGACAAAGGTAAGTTTGCTCTCGCCCAGCAGGTCGACGCGGATGAAGTCTCCCAGCTTTACCTGTCCGGTCGCCACCAGGTTCGCCAGCGGAAACACCAGATGACGCTCGATTGCCCGTTTCAGGTGGCGCGCGCCATACTTTGGATCGGTGCCCTCGGCCAGCAGGAAGTTTTTCACCGGCGGAGTGCAGTTGAACACGAACTGGTTCGCGCCCGCCGCCATCAGCACGCGCTGCTGCACCATCCCCAATTCGATTTCCAGGATCTGCTGCAGGTGCTCGGAACGCAGCGTTTTGAAGACCACAACCTTGTCAATGCGGTTCATGAACTCGGGCGCAAACTTGCGCCGCGCCGCGTCCACCGCCGAGCGGTTGATCTTTTCGTCGAGCGAGTTATCCACTTGCACGGCTCTCGGCGCGAAGCCCAGGCCGCCATCCACCAACCCGTTCATCTCCGCTGCGCCCAGGTTCGACGTCATGATGATGATGCAGTTCGAGAGATCCACGCGCCGGTTATCGCCCAGGGTCAGCGTGGCCTTGTCCAGGATTCCGAGCAGCAACTGCCACAGCGAGTCGGAAGCTTTTTCGATTTCGTCGAACAGCAGGATCGACAGCTTCAGCTTTTCCGTGTGCCACTGGTTGAGCGCTTCCTGCGTCAGCAGCGGATGCGTCTCGCGGTGTCCCAGGTATCCCGGAGGCGAGCCGATCAACTTGGCNNGCGCAATCGATCTTGATGCAGGCGCGCGCGTCACCGAACAGCGACTCGGCTACCGCTTCCACCACCCGCGTTTTGCCCGAGCCGGTCGGGCCCAGGAACAGCAGGTTGCCCACCGGACGCCCCGGCGCATTCAGACCCGCCAGAAACATCTGATAGATTTCCGCGACCTTTTCGATGGCCGGATCCTGCCCCACAATCTTACGGCGGAGGGCGGTCTCGAACTCACGGGCGTCGTTGCTGCGGCGGCTCGGATCCAGCACGGTTGCAAGGTTCGTTCTCATCGTCTCGGGCCCTTGTTTCCTTTCCGGGAACTTCAAGTTTTCTGCGAAACTGCTCATTTTTGTCACTCGCCTGTCGGTCGCTTGTTACTTGGGAGGAAGGTTCAATTTCCCCACTCGCCCTCTCCTTGTGCAAGCCGCTAGCCAACCTCCGGAGGCGCCGTATTCCGCCATTTTCCATCGTTTTAGATGCGGCTAGCGCACCTTACCTCAGGCCGGTCCCGTTACCCACAGCCCCCTCAACAGCAATAGTTTGCAGTCTGCGGGAACTTTCGATCAGCGTCCCTGACCACCCCAACCGCCCATGTCCGGCAAGCCGTAACCCTGGTTGGCCGTACGTAACTTTCACCCCAGGTTACTGCCCGGCACAATGGAAACAGATTTCCCCTCTGGAGAATGCCCTTGTCCCAACTCTCGATGGCTAAACCTTTACCAGTCAGACTCTGGACCACCCGATTCTCGATTGTGGGCGTCGCTGTCTTCCTGCTCCGAGTTGCCGTGGTCGGCTCCGGCTTCGCTTCGTCGCCTGCCGCCGGAGTACAAAATCCGCACGCCGCGCAGTTGATGCAGGTAAAAGCCGATGCCTCGAAAAAGCCCGCGCCTCCCGCGGCTGACTCCGTGATCGTCCCGCCGGGCTCCGACCTATACGTCGCGCAGCGCGGAGACAGCATCCCCTCGGTCGCGCGAAAATATCTGAAGCGGACCAAGTTCCTCACTTCAGCCGAACTCGCCGAAGCCATCCGCGTCGCCAACCACAACCGTCAGGGGGTCTTCCTTAAGTCCGGAGAGCAGATCCTCATCCCCGAAATTCTCGAATCTGCCATTGTAGAGAAATCGGTACCAGTTGCAAGAGATTTCGAAGTCCGCGCGGTTTACCTGACCGGGGTGATGGCGGGCAGCGATCATGGCGTGCGCATCATCCGCCATTGGCGCGAAGTCGGTGGCAATGCAGTGGTTTTTGACATCAAGGACAGCGACGGCATTGTCAACATCGCCTTCAACCACCCGCTTGCCAGCGGACAGAGGCACTATATTCCCGACCTGCCCAAGTTCATTCGCTTTCTGCATTCTGAAAACATGCACGCCATCGCTCGNNAGCACCGGGCAGCCGTGGCGCGAAAACGGGAAGCTGGTGTGGACCGACCCCTCGAACCCAAAGGTTCAGGACTACGACATCGCCCTGGCCAAGTTTGTCGCCCAGTCCGGAGCCGATGAAGTGCAGTTCGACTACGT
>PMBA01000269.1:6582-13117 GCA_003152795.1 Acidobacteriaceae bacterium
GGCGCTCTGTTCTCGCTCGACGTTTTCGGAGTCATGGCATGGCAGCGCCCCGTCGATCTTTCGCACACCGGGCAGGACATCGTAGCGATGGCCAAACATTGTGACGTGATCTCCCCCATGATCTATCCCTCGCACTTTTTCGGCATGGACGGCATCGCCCGCCCGGGCGACGCGCCCGAACATTTCATCGGCGAGTCCATGGACCGTTTCAGGCTCATCACCAAAGACAGCGGAGTGGTGATTCGTCCCTGGCTGCAGGCCTTCGCCTGGCGCACCAAAACCTACTCGCCCAAGTATGTTGAAGTTCAGATCGAAGTTGCGAAGCAGAAAGGCGGCATNNGGATTTCTTTTCTGGAACGCCAATAACGATTACTCGAAGCCCTACACGGCCATGCCGGAAATGCGCGCCGCCAAAGGCCGCTACTTCCGCGGCGACGAAGTAGGCTCCAAGCCGGAGCCCCCTACCCCGGTGGCCTCAACCAGCGCGCCCAACAGCAATGCACAGACGGGGCTGGCCGCGTCTACCGGCGACAGTGCCCACTCTGCTCAGAAGATCTGGCGGCACTGAGCGTTCCTGGCCAGGAAGCAGTTCTCCACCGGGCAGATCAGGGACCCGGCAGGTACTGGATCGCGACCAGCCCGGCAGCTCAATGGAAATGTCGAAGCAGGATCGGCAAGGTTTGACGAATGCCAACGGCGGAAGCGGCCGCGAGGCTAGGGGTGATCACGGCGAGGGCCCACACCACGCTTCGATTCCGGGGAATGTATCGTTTAAGAAAAAACAAGGCCCAAGGCAGCATGGGAAGCGCGAATCGTGGAAACTGGGACCGCGACCAGCCCGGAGCGTTGTAGGTATAAAGCGCAAGGCAGTACAGGAAGACAAAGCACGCCTCGGCGGTATGGATCCTGGCGTAGCGCAGAAATTCTCCCGAGCGAATCGCCACCACCATGGCCACCAGCAGGAACAGGATCCAACTCAGGGTCAGCGCGAGATTCGTCCATGGCGCATGGATTTGAATGGTATCGCGAACCATGGCCACAAACGGGAAGTTGAATGGCAAGCCGCCGCGCCAGTCGTTCTTCTGGTATGAGGCGACGTTGGCAAACGGATTTCCCAGATAGTGTTGAAGCGGCCAGGTGTAGAGGGCTCCAATGCCCAAGCCAATCGCGGTGGCGATGGCACAGTCGCGAAACCTCTTGCGATACAGCAAATGAACGGCCAAGCCCAGCAGCGCGAAAACGCCAAAAGGCCGAACCACGGTGGCGAGCGATCCCAGGATTGCCGCGTATACCCAGTGTTCACGCCGGAGCGCGACGAAGGAACCCAGCAGCAATGCCATGAAAAGGGGCTCTGCTCCTCCCAGCAGCGACCGCTGGAACCAGTCAAGACTCAAGAGCGCGAAGTAAGCGGCAATCCAACCGTCCCAAAGCCAGTAGCAGAGTGCCACGCTCCCGAGCGACGCACCTACGCACACCAGAACCAGGCCGACAGGCTCTGAAGTTCTGGCGATGATGGATACGAGGGCTACGGCGTAGGACACTCCCCAAAACTGTTTTACATTGACCCCGGCGAACTGCCAGTGCCGGATGGCGGATGCGGCTTCGAGATAATCGGGGTTGTCTCCAAACTTACCTCCGACCAAAGACCAATACGAACCTCCGGCAAAAGAGAGAAAGGCAAGGAAAACCACGTAGGAAACCAGAACCATCGCTAATATTTGCGTTCTGGAGGGCGGCCGAAACTGGCCAGTCAGAGCATTCTGAAAGTGAGTGTTTTGGGGAGGCATGCCGCGGTCATTCTAACTCTGAAGATCGCTCGGACGCAGCGCTAATCGCTTGTTGCGCTCGGTTTTTTCGCGTTTCAAAAAGACGCCCCTCCTCGCTGCGATCCCGGCTCTGTCGTGTCGCTGTGACCTAAGTTTCCACGGCCGCGCAGTCGCGATACTTTCCACTTTGCAACTCCCCCGCCTCTCGCGCACACTTGGAATCGAGTCCATGCCCTTTGCTGCCACCAAACCGGCGATTGCTTTTCACGAAGGCACGGGAATTTTCCGTTCTCCTGCTCAGCGCAAACTGGTATTGAGTCTTTTGCTGGTAGTCGTCACACTGGCGCTCTACAATCCGGTGTCGCGCAACGGTTTTGTGAACTTCGATGACGACCGCTATGTCACTGACAACCCGCAGGTGCGCGCCGGTCTCCGTTGGACCACGATTTCATGGGCGTTCACATCGCTCGATCAGGCGAACTGGCATCCGCTAACCTGGCTCTCCCACGCCCTCGATTGCCAACTCTTTCAGCTCAATCCGGCGGGCCATCACTACACCAGCGTCTTGTTGCATGCTACGAACGCGCTGCTGCTGTTCCTGATCCTGCAGTGGTTTACCGGATACACCGCGCGCAGCATGATGGTCGCGGCCCTGTTTGCCGTGCATCCTTTTAATGTGGAGTCGGTTGCCTGGGTGGCAGAACGGAAGAACGTTCTCTGCATGTTTTTCTTTCTGCTCGCGGTCGCTGCCTATGGATGGTACGTCCGCAAGCCAACAGTGGCACGCTACCTTTCAGTGGCGTTTCTGTTCGTCATGGCCCTCATGTCCAAGCCCATGGCGATCACTCTGCCTGCGGTCCTTCTGCTGCTGGATTACTGGCCGCTGGGTCGGCTAGTTGAGAGACGGGAGCCCTCGCCCGTTGCAGCTGAGAGCAACGCGGCAGCAGCCTGTGGCCAGAGCGACTGTGGGTTCGCCGAAGCCGCTAACTCCCGGTCCTGGCGAGCGTTGTGCATCGAGAAAATTCCGCTCCTGGCGCTTTCAGCCGCCAGTGCGATCATCACCATGATGGCGCAGAGAGCGGGTGGCGCCGTCCGCAGCAGCGCCGCCCATGATCCTTGGCTCCGCCTTGAAAACGCCATTGTCTGCTATGTGCTCTATATCAAGAAAGCATTTTGGCCATCGCATTTGGCGGCCCTCTATCCTTATCCACACTCGTTGCCCGCATGGCAGGCCGCTGCATGTGCGCTATTCCTGGTCGCCAGCACCGGTTGCGTCCTGAAATACCGCCAGCATCGCTATCTCGTAGCCGGCTGGTTCTGGTATCTGGGGACGATGCTCCCCATGATCGGCCTGATACAAGTTGGAAACCAGGCCATGGCCGATCGCTACGCCTATCTGCCTATGATCGGCCTTTTTACCATGGTCGTCTGGGCCGCCGCCGACTGCGCCAGTTCCCGCCATCTCTCGGCGAACTACCTGGCCACCGCCGGACTCGCCGTCCTGCTGGCCTTGTGCGCCGTCACCCATATTCAACTGGCTTACTGGGACGACGATCTCATCCTCTGGCAGCACGCCCTGGCCGTCACCCGGAACAATTACGTGGCGGAAAACAATTTTGCCTACGCCCTGATCAAGCAGGGACGGTCCGATGAAGCGATCGCCCACTTCCGGGCGGCCTCGGCGCTGGAGCCCGGAGACGCCACCAGTCAACTCAATCTCGGAATCTATGCCCAGCAGCACGGTGATTTGGAGCAAGCCGCGGCGCGCTATGCCAATGTCCTCCGCCTCGCAACCGACGCCCAACTTCGTGCCTCAGCCTATGCCAATCTCGGCAGCGTCTACTTCGCCCTTCATGACTACGCCCTCGCCCGGCAGAACTTCGATGCCGCGATCAAACTAAAACGCGTCTTCCCGGTTGCTCTCCTCGACATGGGCCTGATCGCACAAAAAAACGCCCGGAATACAGATGACTGGAACCGCGCTGCCGGCTACTTCGCGCAATCCGTTGCCGTCAATCCGAGCGATGTCGGGTTCCTCCTCCTCGCCAACGCTCTCCATCACGCCGGCCACCCCGGCGACGCCGACCTTGCCTACCAGCAGGCCCTGCGATTATCGAACGACATTGCCCACACTCAGCAGGCAGCAGCCCAGTTGGCGGCCCAATAAACCCCCACCGGTCCCTGTTCTTCGGTGATCTCGGAAGGATGCTCCCCAGTTGGTAAGCTCCGACTGAGTTCCAGGAGGCCCTTTTGCCCGCGACTGCTCCGAAACCAACCATCAAGATTCTCTATGGTGAGTCCGACGAACCCACTCTCTCCGCCCACGCCGCCGAAATGGGCAGAGCTGGCCATCACGTCACCACGGTACTCAACCGCCATGCGGTTCAGGAAGCTCTGCGCCGCGATGCCTTCGATCTCGTCATCCTCGGCGCCAGCTTGTCCAAGGACGATCGCCATCACCTGCCCTACATGGTCAAGAAAGCGTACGCTGGAACCAAGGTCCTGGTGATGCACGCCGGCACCCACCATCACGAAGTCGACGCCGTGGTGGATTCCAATCTCAGCATGAACCGCATTCTGGAGAAGATTGCCGCCCTGCTTCAGCCCGCGCCCGTTCGCTAACCGCAACCACGTGCCGCAAAAGAAAAAGGGCCTGGCTGGGTCGAGAGAGTTGCACCCCGCCAGGCTTCCAGGCTGACCCCATCATTCTCAGCATTCCGAGCCGGCCTGTTGTCACGAGCATGTCAACCTGTGGTTAATTTTCCAGTAAGGGAACGACGAGGCAAGCCGCGTCTGCGGCTGATCCTTTGTCCAACGGGAAGCCCCACAAACTAAAATGGGCCGCCAGCCAAGAAGCGGTGACTCTTCCTTGGCTATCGGCCCATTCGATCCGGACTGGGATCGGAGGTGATGCTTTTATCGTAGACCCTCCGGCCCGATTGTCAAGGATCAATTTCCCCGACCTGAACGACGCTCGAACTGTCCCACTCTGGGAATTTCCTCATCCGAATGGCCTCGATATCATTGACACCTTCCTCGCCGCAGTGTTAGGTTTATTGGTTTTAGAAACGGCTCTTCTCCAGCAAAATCGGCCAGCAGGATCAGCCAGAATCAGCAAGGATTCGATCGTCAGTTCGATCATCACAAAATGGACCAGACACTCCGACAACTAGGCGAATTACTGCTCGGAGCCGTGCCCACGGTCATNNCTTCTGGCGAGTCTTTACATCCTCTATACGTTCATTGTCCATCGCCCGCTGACCGCCGTGCTCGCCGAGCGCCGCAGCCGCACCCAGGGTGCCATGGAAAAGGCGCGCGCCGACATAGCTGCCGCCGAGGGCCGCACGGCCGAATACGAACAGCGGCTCCGCGAAGCGCGCCAGAAAGTCTTCAAGAACCAGGAAGGCCGCCGCCAGCAAGCGGCCCAGGCCCGCACCCAGGCCGTGCATGAAGCTCGAACCCGGGCCCAGGAACAGGTCAAGCAGGCGCGCGCCGGCATGGAAGAAGATAAGCAGCAAGCCATGTCCAAGCTGCAATCGGACGCGGCCCGGCTCGCCACGGATATCGTGCGCACCGTCCTGCGACCCATGGCATCCCCCAGCCAGGTCGGTGGCCAATGAGGCTAAACGAAACGAATCTAAGCGGAATCAAGCCTGGCGGCCTCGTGTCAGGGCGGCGCTTTAGCGATGCCATAGTCCGCCTGCGGTCGACCGCCCCTTTACGGCCTGTATTGCTTGCGATCGCACTGTTCGCATTCGTGCCGGCCGTCCCCTCACGAGCATGGACTCAGGAACCATCCCCGGGCACCCAAACATCGCCCGCCCCCGAGAACAAAACCATCGGCGGAGAACTGGCCCAGGAGACTCGCGAGGCCACCGGAGCAGACGAGGAAGAGAACGCAAATCTCAAGCACTCAGCGGTGGTTCGACTGCTGGCGCGCAAGACTGGTCTGACCGTGCATCAAGCGCATTTAGTGGCGCTTGGTCTGAACTTTGCGACGATTTTGGTCATCGCGTTCTGGGCCGCGCGCAAGTTTTTGCCCGCAATGTTTCGCGGACGCAGCGCTTCCATCCAGCGGGCATTGGAAGAAGCTCGAGCCGCCAGCCAGGATGCCAATCGCCGCTTGGCCGAGATCGAGAACCGCTTGCGGCAACTGGATGTGGAGATCGGACGCATGCAGGCCACGGCCGAGAGCGAAGCCAACGCCGAGGAAGCCCGCGTCCAGAAGGCGACCGAAGAAGATTTGCGTAAAGTGGTGCTTGCCGCCGAGCAGGAAATCGCGACCGCAGCCAAGCAGGCCCGCCGCGAATTGAGCACCCACACCGCCGGCCTGGCCATCGCGCTGGCCCGCCAGCAGATCAACGTCGACTCCAATACCGACCAGGTACTGGTCCGTACTTTTGCCTCGAAACTGGCCTCGAGCAGCGGCCACGACGCCGACGGCGGAAAGGACGGCCGCTAACGTGGCTTCCGTAATCGGCACCTACGCCCGAGCCTTCGCCGATGTCGCGATGACCGCGAAAAATCAGCTCGATCCCGCCCGCGCGCTGGAGGAATTGCACAGCATCGAGGCTCTGCTCAAGGAGAGCGATCAATTACGCCGTGTCCTCGAAAACCCGTCCATTCCAGGAGATCGCAAACGCGCCGTGATCGATGCCATCACCGGGCGCCTGGGCACTACCAGGCAAGTAAGGAATTTCATTGCCGTGCTCACCGATCATCGCAGGCTGCCTCTGTTCAGCGAAATCCTGAAACAGGTGGAACAGGAA
>PMBA01000269.1:13146-23476 GCA_003152795.1 Acidobacteriaceae bacterium
TATGACGGATCAGTAAAAGGCCAGTTAGACCGGATAAGGGAGCAGTTGGTGGAAGGATGACGGCTGCGAGCACGAGCTATGAGTTGCGAGCAGCCCGGTTCCCTCGTAGCTCGAACCGGTAAAGGCGGAACAGGCGCGAACAGGAACGACGAACAGCGAACGACTAAACCACTTTTATGGCACAAATCAAAGCAGACGAGATCACTCAATTAATCCGCGAGCAAATCGAGAACTACGAATCGAAAATCGCGGTCGACGAAGTTGGCACCGTTATTACTCTCGGTGACGGCATCGCCCGTGTTTACGGCCTCGACAAGGTCATGGCCGGCGAGTTGCTCAGTTTCCCGCACAACGTCGCCGGAATTGCCATGAACCTCGAAGAAGACCAGGTCGGCGTAGTCATCCTCGGCGAATACACCGAAATCGAGGAAGGCGACGAAGTCAAGCGCACCGGTCGCATCATGAGCGTACCCGTTGGCGACGCCCTGATTGGCCGGGTCGTGAACTCGCTGGGCGTGCCGATTGACGACAAGGGTCCAATCGCCACCGATAAATTCATTCCCATCGAGCGCCTTGCTCCCGGCGTCATCGCCCGCCAACCCGTGCGCGAGCCCATGGCCACGGGACTGAAGGCCATCGACTCCATGATCCCCATTGGCCGCGGACAGCGCGAACTGATTATCGGCGACCGCCAGACCGGCAAGACCGCCGTTGCCCTGGACACCATCATCAACAGCAAGGGCAACAACCTGATCTGCATCTATAACGCCATTGGCCAGAAGCGCTCCTCCATTGCCCAGGTGGTCAAGATTCTGGAAGACGCCGGCGCCATGGAATACACCATCGTGGTAGCGGCGTCGGCGTCGGAGCCCGCGCCCATGCAGTACATCTCGCCCTACGCGGCCTGCGCCATGGGAGAATTTTTCCGCGATTCGGGTCGCCACGCTCTCTGCATCTACGACGATCTTTCCAAGCACGCCGCCTCCTATCGAGAAATTTCGCTTTTGCTCCGCCGCCCTCCTGGCCGCGAAGCCTATCCCGGAGACGTTTTCTATCTCCACTCGCGACTGCTGGAGCGCGCCGCCAAGCTGAGCAACGAAAACGGTGGAGGATCGCTGACCGCCCTCCCCATCATCGAAACCCAGGCGGGTGACGTTTCGGCCTACATTCCGACCAACGTAATTTCGATTACCGACGGCCAGATTTATCTCGAAACCGATCTCTTCAACCAGGGTGTCCGCCCCGCCGTGAACGTAGGGCTTTCCGTTAGCCGAGTGGGCGGCAGCGCCCAGATCAAGGCCATGCGCCAGGTGGCCGGAACCCTGAAGCTGGAACTGGCNNTCTCGAAACAGATTCTGATCATCTTTGCCGGCACCAGCGGAGCATTGGACGACATGGCGGTCGAGCAGGTGCGCGACTTCGAGAAGGATCTCTACAAGTACGTGGACACCACGAATCCAGGCCTGCTCAATACGATCATGGAAAAAAAGGTTCTGGACGACAATCTGAAAGCAGAAATGTCGAGAGTAATCAAGGAAGCAAAACAGCAGTTCATCGATGCCAAGCAAGCGGTGAAGTAGTACTGGCAACTGGCAACTGAGTTATGGCCAACGTCCTCGACATCCGGCGCCGTATCCGCAGCGTGGTCAACACGCGGCAGATCACCAAGGCGATGAAGACCGTCTCCGCGGCCAAATTGCGGCGTGCGCAAGAGGGCGCGCTCGCCGCCCGCCCCTATTCGCAGATGCTGACGACCGTCCTCAAATCGCTGGTCTCGCGAGCCGATATTTACGATCCGGTCACCGGACTGCCGCGTCATCCGCTGCTTGCCGAGCGTCCGGAAAAGAACATCCTGCTGATCGTTGTCACCGGAGACAAGGGCCTGGCCGGCGCGTTTAACACCAACATCCTGAAGATGGTGTCAAAATTCATCGAATCAAAGCCAGATCAGAATATTGACGTCGAATGCATCGGACGCAAAGGCCGCGACTTCATGCGCCGCCGCTACCCACTTGCTCCGGAGAGACCCGCTGCCGCGGCCGATGGAGAGGCGGGGGTGGCGCCCGTCCACTCGGATACAGAAGTCGCTCCACCACGCGCCGGGCGGGTGCAGATCGCGGGCGAATACATCGGAGTTCTAGGCAAAGTCGACCATAATTTCGCGAATACGCTGAGCCAGAACGTGATCGGCCGCTACACCCGCGGCGAGATTGACGGCGTCTACATTCTGTTCAACGAATTCAAGTCGGTCATCGCCCAGCGCCTGGTCGCCGAACGCCTGCTGCCCATCAAGGAGATCGGCGAAGTTGACATCCAGATGGCGGAAGAGGCGTCGCTCGAGGAACGCAAGCAGCGCATCGAAGCCGCGAAGTCGGCGGGCGTGGGTCTGCGTCCAGCCGATACCAGCGTCCTCGACGAGGCCGCCGCCCACTTCGCAACGTTGCCGGTGGATTACATCTACGAGCAGAAGCCGGAACAGCTTTTCGAGGGAATTCTGCCTAAATACATCGGCATCGAGATCTTCCATGCCCTGCTGGAGTCCGTAGCCGCGGAGCACGCCGCCCGTATGACGGCCATGGACGCGGCGACCATCAATGCCAGCGATATGATCGATTCCCTGACGCTGATCATGAATCGGGCGCGCCAGGCCAAGATCACAAAAGAAATTATTGAAATCGTAAGCGGAGCGGCAGCGCAGTAACGAATTTGACGGTCAGCGCAAGACGAACAGCGAACGACGTTGAGATCTTATCTATGTCAGAAAATATCGGACACGTAATCCAAATCGCCGGCCCCGCGGTGGACGTGCAGTTCACCGAAGCGGCCATGCCTCCCATTTATCAGGCCCTGCGGGTCGTGAGCGAGGGCTTCACCGTGCCTTCCCCCATCAACGTAATTCTCGAAGTGCAGCAGCACCTGGGTGAAGGTCGCGTGCGCTGCGTCGCCATGGAAGCAACCGACGGCATGGTGCGCGGCATGAACGCCATCGATCAAGGCGGACCCATTTCCGCCCCCGTGGGACGAGGTACGCTGGGCCGGGTGATGAACGTCATCGGCGAACCGGTGGACAATCTCGGTCCCATCGCCTGCGACAAGAGAATGCCCATCCACCGCCTCGCGCCGGCATTCGATGAACAGTCGACCACCGCCGAGATGTTCGAGACCGGAGTGAAAGTAATTGACCTGATTCAACCCTTTCTCAAAGGCGGAAAGATCGGGCTCTTCGGTGGCGCTGGAGTAGGCAAAACCGTAGTCATCATGGAGTTGATCAACAACGTAGCCAAGCAGCACGGAGGATTTTCCGTCTTCGCCGGCGTCGGTGAGCGCACTCGTGAAGGCAATGACCTTTGGCTGGAGATGACCGAGTCGGGAGTAATCAAGCCCGGCAAGCCCGCCGAGTCGAAAGCCGCGCTGATCTACGGCCAGATGACCGAACCCCCGGGCGCCCGTCTAAGAGTGGCCCTGACCGCCTTGACCGTGGCCGAGTATTTCCGCGACGAAGAAGGCAGCGACACGCTGTTGTTCATCGACAATATCTTCCGCTTTACCCAGGCGGGCAGCGAGGTATCCGCCCTGCTGGGCAGAATGCCAAGCGCCGTAGGTTATCAACCGAACTTAGCCACGGAAATGGGGGAGTTACAGGAGCGTATTACTTCGACTAAGAAGGGGTCGGTAACTTCGGTGCAGGCGATTTATGTGCCGGCGGATGATTTGACGGATCCGGCGCCGGCTACGACGTTTGCGCATCTGGATGCTACGACCGTGCTTTCTCGTGCGCTTACCGAGATTGGAATTTATCCGGCCGTCGATCCGCTGGCTTCCACTTCGCGGATTCTTGACGCTCGGATCGTGGGGCAGGATCATTACGACGTGGCGCAGATGGTGAAGAAGACGTTGCAGACTTACAAAGATCTGCAGGACATCATTGCCATTCTGGGCATTGACGAGCTTAGCGAAGATCAGAAAGTTACGGTGGCTCGCGCTCGAAAGATTCAGAAGTTCCTTTCGCAGCCCTTCTTTGTGGCGGAACAGTTTACCGGCACTCCGGGACGCTACGTGAAGATTGCCGACACGGTGAAAGGCTTTCGCGGGATCGTGGAAGGTAAGTACGACGACATCCCGGAGCAGGCTTTCTACATGAAGGGAACGATCGACGAAGTGCTGGAGACGGCAGAGAAGATGAAAGGCGCGGCAGCGTAAGAGCAGCCGCTGGTGGTTGTTTGTTTGTTAGTCGTTGGCACATGCCCAGCGGCTAATGTTTACAGCTAACGACCAACGGCGGACGACCGAATGGCGAACACTTTCCAACTCGAAATCGTTACTCCCTCCAGACTCCTGGTGAAGGACGCGGCGGAAGAGGCGCAGATCCCGGGGTTGAGCGGGTATCTGGGGATTCTTCCCGGGCACGCTCCGCTGATTACCGAACTTGCCGTTGGCGTGATTACTTACAAGGCGAGCGGCGCGACGCACACGCTGTCGGTAGCGTGGGGATTCATGGAGGTGCTGCCTGACAAGGTGACGATCCTGGCGGAAACCGCCGAGCGCCCGCAGGAAATTGACGTGGAGCGCGCGCAAAAAGCTAAAGAGCGCGCCGAACAGCGCCTGAAGAGCAGCGATCCTCAGACCGACTACACACGCGCAGAGGACGCGTTGCAGCGCGCCGAAACCCGGTTGAATGTTGCGAAAGAAAAGTAAGTTCCTCCTTCGCGGATAGAAGCTGCCCGCCAGAAGAATCCGCGGAAGTCAATGCCAAGCGCGATAGGCCCGCCCAGACGCGGTTTTCACGAAAGCGCGCGTTTCCAATACATTTGTGGAATCTCGGGAACCCGGTTCCAACCGCGCCACCAGGGGAAGCCAGGGAAAGACTTTAATCAGGTATGGCAGGTAGGGGTGACGGCCGGAGAAGTGGATGCACGGGGCAAGGCGTTGGGCTGAGGGTCAGCCCGAACTCCAACCGGGGAGCCTGCCTTGGAAACATGTTCTGTCCGGCACGCTCTCCCAAACTGAAAAATTACTTTGCCGTCACCAGCGAATGAGTGATGGCGTGGACGGAGAGGGCGATGCGGTTCTGCACTCCGACTTTGCGCATCAGTTTTGCGACGTGGGCTTTCACGGTGCGCTCTTCGATGCCGAGGGCTGAGCCGATCTCTTTGTTAGAGCGGCCGGCAACCAGCATCTCGAGGACTTCCTTCTCGCGGTCGGTAAAGGTAATGCGTCCGGCGGGGAAGATGCGGCCCGGAGACGCGCTGACCCTTTCAATGAAAGTGGAGAGCACGCGGCGGGGAGCCCACACCGAACCCTGATGGACGATGCGGAGAGCCTGGATAAACTCGGCAGGCGATGCCGCCTCGTCGACGTAGCCTTTGGCGCCGGCGGCGATGGCCTTGAGTACACTTTCATCGTCCATGCCGGAGCCGGTCACGATGATGCGCAGATCGGGCCGGATGGCCTTCATGCTGGCCATGATGTCGTAGAGGTTCTGGCCGCCGCGATTGCCCAGCAGGACAAGATCGATGGCCTGCAACTGGCTAAGGTCGGCCAGCGAGGCGGAGACCAACTCCAAATCAGGTTCGGTATCGAAGAGGGCCCGGAATCCTACAAACCGCAGCGGATCGCTTTCCACTACGGCGACACGTATCAGCGGTTTTCTAGCAACGGCAGCTTTCATGAAGGTTTCCCTGTTAGGATTGCATCCTGTCCAAGCTTGCCTGAACCGGAAGAGAATTGAAATGATTGGCAGCGGAGACAAATTACGGGGGTAACCTCAAGAATCGAGCGTCAGAGGAGGGTTTTGCCGTGACCCAAAGGCGAATGCAGCGGTATTATGCGGGGATTCTGGCGGTTGGCATGATGGGAACGGGGGTGGCTTGGGCGCAGGCGCCAGCGGCGGCGCAAACCACAGCGCAGCCTTCCACGGCCTACCAGCCGAAGTTTCCGGGCGACCCGGCGCGCTCGGAATCGGAAGCGCAGGCGCTCGCCTACATGCGAACCATGCTGCGGGCGCAACGGGAATACAAAAAGCGGCACAACCATTACGCCGAGTCGCTGGCGGCGTTGGCTGGAACCGGATCGTTCACCAAGCGGCTGGCGCAGTCCACCGACCGCGGCGATTACACGGCCAGCTTCCGTACCCACAAAGACGGTTTCGTGCTCACCATGACGCCCAAGCTGATGGACAGAGAACACCGCTCGTTCTATGCGGAAGAAGATGGGGTCATTCATGGCGACGATCAGAAGCCGGCGGATGAGGATTCGCCGAAAGTGAAGTGATCTGCAAGGGCGGCGACCGGGTGCCGGTTAGTGACCTCGACTCAGACGCGCCCTTGGAGAGCCGGGCGCGCCGCCCGACCTCGATCTAGCGCAAGAGGTTTTGTTGGCGTCATTCGGACCCGCTGGCCTTGGGGTTGGGCGGTCCATCGTCGCGACGTCCGTCGTGGTCGGGACGAGCAGGAGAAGTCTGGACGGTGCGAATCTGATCGGCGATCCGGCGGACCGGGAGAGGACCGGCCTCGGTGCCGTGGCGGCGCAATTCCTTGACAATGTCTTCGCGGTCGTGCGCCCCATAGTCGCGGGCGAAGCGGGTAAGGGCTTCGGTCAGAATGTCGTGGTGGTGTATGTTTTCCAATCCCGGTTCCCGGGTGACATTCAGCCACAAGCGATGCAGCAGGACCACGTCCTCGTTCTTCATGGTGGGCGTGTGCGGGCCGATGCGGAAGGTATCGACGATGCCATCGGGCTGAACGATCTGCAGGACAAACTGCCGTTTGGGTTCCGGGATGGCTTCCCATGCGCTGCCCAGGGCGAAGGCCTGCTCGGCGGTCGTCATTTTGCTGGAGAGGCCAGTGACGACGCCGGAGGAATCGAGGTTGTGGGCGGTTTGGGCGATCGCCGACCAGGAGTCGCGAGCGGGGACAACCAGGAGCGAGATTTTCTTGCCGACACTTTCTGCGACGGAGACAGCTCGCGTGAACAGGGTCTGCTCGTAATCGCTGAACATCTGCTCGCTGGAAAGACCGTAAGCGGCGCTCCCGAACTGGCTGACGCGGGCGGTCATAACGACCACGTCCTGTTCGTGGGTGTCGGTGCGCTCGAGCACCCAGCGCAGGTGGTTCAGCGTGTTGTAATCGCGGACTGGGACGAGCACGTTGCCGGCGCGAATGCCGACGGTTTCGCGCTGGACGCTCTCGGCCAGTTGTAACTGGAACTGCTCCTGCATCTGCGCCGCGGTGTGGGCGTGTTTGCGGCGGTTTACTTTTTCCGAGAACGTGAAGATAGCGAAGAACACTACCGAAAAAATCAGGCCGCTTACCGTCGCCACCGATTTGGTAAAGAGATTGACGATCGCGGTGGAGAGCAGAACCATCCCGATGGAGGCCAATCCGATGGGGATTTCGACGCCAAAAATGTGAAGATTGGGCGGCACTTTCCAGTTGCGCTCGCCTTTATAGCGATAGCGCAGAACCAGCATCGAGATGGTTTTGAAGACGAAGCTCCAGACCACGCCGAAGGCGTAGGCCTCGCCGAGGGTGTAGATGTTGCCCCAACTCACGATGATGGTGAACAGCTGAAGGCCGACGATGAGGTTGATGATGCGGTAGGTAGTGCCGTACTTCTTGTGCGGACGACGGAACCAGTCGGCCAGCACGCCGTCCTCGGAGACGCGGTTGAGAACGCCATTGGATCCGACGATGGCGGTGTTGACGGCGCCGGACAGGATCAGGAATCCGACTACCACCACGAAGGCGCGGAAGGCTAGGCGCAGTACTTGCGGACCGACCATGTTCATGGCGAGTCCAGCGATCAGGTTGTCGCTGTACACCTTCGTCCGGACATTGTCGGGGATCAGCATGACCGCCAGCAGCGAGACAAGGCCGGTGAATACGAAGCTGTAGATACCGATGACAATGGCTGTGCGCTTCAGGTTTTTCAGCTTGGGGTGCGCGAGTTCCCGATATACCTGCGCCAGCGATTCTTCGCCGCTCATGGCGAGCACGGAGTGCCCGAAGCCGATGATGAGTCCCAGAACGCCGAACATGTGCGGCAGTTTGCTGTGCTTCCAGAAGCCGAGCGATTCGTCGCTATAGTGAATGTTGGCCAGGGTGGGGAAGGGCGGCAGGTGGCCGCCTACCTTGAACAAGGTGAAAAAAGACCAGCCCAGCAGCATCACCACCATGACGGTCGTGATCTGCATGACCCAGAGCGCCTTTTCGCTGGATTCTTCGATGCCCTTGATGTTTTCCCACCAGAAGTAGAGCGTGACGGCCACGGCAAACACAACCGCGGTGCCGTTAACCCCTACCTGCGGAGTGCCGTGGAAGAGATGGTGGATGGCGGAGGGGATCCAGCCATGGGCATCGGCGATGCTGATGGTGTCGTTGATCAGGCCAGCGATGTACTGTCCCGCGGATACGCCGGAGACCGGCCCGGTAAGGATGTAATCGAACATCAGGGCCGAGACACTGAGCTTGGCGAGCGTGCCGCCGAGAGCTTCTTTAACGACCCGATAGACGCCGCCCCGCACAAACATCGAGCAGCTTTCCACGTAAACGGCGCGGACCGCGAAAGCGAACAGCATGACGCCCAGAACAAACCACGGGGCGCTCTTGCCAATTGCCTGTTCCGCGATGCCACCGGCATAGAACGCCGACGAACCGAGATCGTTGAGAATGATGGCGGCGGCTCGCCAGTAGGAGATGAAGGTGAGCATCACCGAGGTCGCAACCACAATGCGAACCCGGTTGTTACCGGTGGGTGCGTTTGACGTGGACGACATGCAACGCGAGCCTAGCGGCTGGCTTCGTCCTCCGTATCCATCAGGGTTCCGACGTCTTCAATGCCCGTCAGCACCAGCACAACTGCGGAACCGGCCCACCCGGCGACAAACATGTATTCCAGAATCTTAATCAGGAGGACGCTGAGACTCATAACCTCGTTATGGTATCTGATCGGCGGGGCATTCGGCGTTAGATTTTTGTTAAGGCCCGCGGGCGGCTGCTCAAATTCTTGTTTGCTATCCTGATGGGTGCTCAAAATCCACCGAAGTGCCTGGGGGCTGATGCTGGCGTCGGCGGCCCTGCAGGTTGTGATCTTTCCGCTGCCGGGCCTCTATGGGCTGGCTTGGATTGCGGTGGCGCCGCTGATCGTGGCGATCTTGAGGGCGCGTGCCCCGGAAACTCTGCAATTGGACGGTCAGGGTCGTTTGCTGCCTGCCACGCCGTGGCAGGGATTTCTGCTGGGCTACAAGTGCGGGATTCTCTGGTTTGCCGGGACTTGCTACTGGATCTTCGACACCATGCACCGCTATGGCGGGCTGCCGGTTCCGGCCGCGGCGCTGGCGCTGATTCTGTTTTGCATGTATGTCGGGCTTTATCACGGAATGTTCGGGCTGCTGCTGGCTCTGGTCGCGGGCTCAACGACTCTCGGATCGAAGCCGGCCGGATCAAAGCCCGCCGCGTCGCCAGCGTCCATCCGGCGCGCGCTCGCGGCCGCTCCGTTTCTTTGGGTCGCGGTGGAACTTGCCCGGACACGAATTACCGCGTTTCCATGGGAGCTTCTGGGATACTCCCAGACCGCGAATTTTGCGCTCACGCGGATTACGACCCTCGTCGGCGTGTACGGACTGTCGTTTGAAATCGTGCTCGTGAACAGCGTGTTCGCGGCTGCGTTTCTGGCTCCGAAGGAGCGCCGGAAGTGGTTGCTGCTGGCGGCATGTGCGGCGACCGTGATCCTGCAGACGGGGCAGTGGCTGGCGCCTCCACCTGTCCCCGCCGATCACACCGCGCTCCTGGTGCAGCCGAATATTGCGATCCAGGCGGGGGAGATGTGGACGAAGCAATATTTCCAGGACACCCTGCGCGACTTGACTGCGGCCAGTTTGCATCCGGCTGGAGAAAAGGCGGGACGACGCCACGACTTGATCGTCTGGCCGGAGTCGCCTTCGCCGTTTTACACGAACGATCCTCTGTTTCGAAACGCCGTGAGTGAGATGGCGGCTCAGTCGGGAAGCTGGGTGGTTGCGGGCTCGATTGGAATCACTCCCGCCACGCACAGCGCCGGAGAGAACTCGCAGATCTTCAACTCCGCTGCCCTGGTCAATCCGCAGGGGGAGTGGGTTGGACGCTATGACAAAGTGCATCTGGTGCCCTTCGGCGAATATTTGCCCTTTCCGCAAGTGTTTGCGTTTGCGGGCGGGCTGACCAAGGAAGTTGGAGAGTTTCAGCGCGGCGTGTCGCGAACGCCACTGGATGCCGGCGGCGAGCGGCTCGGAATATTTATCTGCTACGAATCGATCTTTCCCGACGAAGTGCGGCAGGGGCCGCTGCAGGGCGCG
>PMBA01000380.1 GCA_003152795.1 Acidobacteriaceae bacterium
CGGAGGCGGCTGGGGCAATCCAAAACCGCTGAACCGCAGAGAGCGCTGAGCACGCAGAGTTTTCTTGTAGGTGGTTCCCCCCTGTGTTTCCCGGAGCTTGCCCTAGCGAAGCCGAAGGGCCCCCGGTGGTTAAGAATTTCCTCTGCGTACTCCGCGTCCTCTGCGGTAAATCCCATTTTTTCGCTAGAATTCAATCTGCAGGTTTCAGGGGAGCACAAACGATGAGATTCTTGCGTCCTTTTATTCTCGCGATTGTTCTGGCGTCGGCCTTCTTCTACTTCACCACCTATCACAACGGACGTTTCCATCCCCCCAGCTGGATCAGCCGTCCCCAGCACGTTGAAATCACGGAAGCCGCCGGCAGCGAGTCGTTCGACGCCGAAGAGCAGAACAACATCAGCGTCTACCGCAAGAACATCGCATCGGTCGTGAACATAACCTCACGCGTCATGACCTTCGATTTCTTTTACGGACTGGTGCCGCAGGAAGGCCAGGGCTCGGGTTTCGTCATCGACAAAGAAGGACACATCCTGACCAATTATCACGTCATCGCCGAAGCGCGCCAGGTTGAAGTCACGCTCCACGACCGCAAGAAATACAAGGCCACCATCGTCGGCACCGACAAATCTCATGACCTGGCGATCGTCCAGATCAAAGCCCCCAACCTGCAGCCGATGATCCTGGGCGATTCGACCAATCTGCAAGTCGGGCAGAAGGTGTATGCCATCGGCAATCCCTTTGGCCTCGCGGGAACGCTGACGCGCGGTATCGTCAGTTCGATCCGCTCAGTGCAGGAACCCGACGGCCTGGTCATCGACGAAGCAATTCAGACCGACGCCGCTATCAATCCNNGGCAATTCCGGCGGCCCGCTGCTCAACTGGCACGGCGAAGTCATCGGCATAAATACCATGATCGCCTCCAGCGTCGGGCAGAGCGCCGGCATAGGCTTCGCCATCCCCATCAACACCGCCAAAGCCGTGGTCAACGATCTGGTCACACTCGGACGCGTGCGCCGTCCCGCGCTCGGCGTCCGCACCATCCCCATCGATCCCGAAATCGCCAGCGAACTTAGCCTGGCCGCCGACTACGGACTCCTCATCGTGCAGGCCGTTCCCGGAGGCTCCGCCGATCGCGCCGGATTGCGCGGCGGCTCCGAACGCGCCTACCTCGGCAACATTCCCATCATGATCGGCGGAGACCAGATCGTAGCCATAGACGGAGAAAAAATCGAAAGCCAGCAGACTCTTGCCCAGATCATGAACAAACACCGCGCCGGAGATACCGTGAAAGTAACCATCTTCCGCGGCAAGAAACAGGTGGAAGTCCCGGTAGTGCTGGGAGAAGCCCGAGACCAGGTGTAGTAGCTCGTGTGGCGCGGGCACTCTTGCCCGCGTGCACTTAACGAACGGGCGACCAAGAAATCGCTTGCACCCTGCTTTGCTATGTAGCATGATATATAGCAAGTGCGGAGTTGACATGACACCAATTCCCAAAGCCAAAGTGTTCTACAGCGGCCGCAGCCAAGCTGTCCGCATCCCCGCCGAATTCCGATTCAAGACCGACGAGGTCTACGTCCGCCGCGACCCGCAAAGCGGAGGCCTGATTCTCTCGGAGTCGCCCGCCAAAACAAAGACCTGGCGAGAGATCTTCGCCGCTCTCGACGCGGCTGGGGTTCCCCATGATTTCCTGACGGATCGAGACATGAGACCACCGCAGGAGCGAGACATCTTGTGACTCGGACCTGGATGCTCGACACCAACACCGTGAGCTACATCGTCCGCGGACAATCCCGCGCCGCCAGGGACCGTCTGGACGGCTTGAAAATAAACGAAGTTGGATGCATCTCGGTCGTCACCGAGGCCGAAATCCATTATGGCTTGGCCAAAAAGCCGCCGAGCCGCGCTTTCCGGGAAATCCTCAACGACTTCCTGGGAAAAATACAAATCCTGCCTTGGGGAAGCGATGAAGCCCAAGCCTACGGAACCCTCCGGTTTAAACTGGAACGTGCCGGCAAGAGCCTCAGCGCCCTCGATATGCTGATCGCGGCCCATGCCATCAGCACGAATGCAACCTTAGTTACCGGGGATAAGGCGTTCGCCCAGGTCGAGGATCTGCGTCCGCCCGTGAACTGGGCGGTGGATCTGTAGGCTAGTTGTGGCGCGGGCGCCCCCGCCCGCGTGCACTTAACGAACTGGCGAGCAAGAATCGCTTGCATCCTGACGCCCCCCAATCCATTTCTCCCTCCTCACCGTACTCCTCCCAGACCACGGTCCCAGGACCGTATATGGAGGAACCAAATGAGATTTGCAATCACCCGCACCCTTCCGCTGCTGTTTGTCGTGGCTCTGATGACGATGGCATCACCAGCCCAAACCAATTCAACCCAAGGCTATGGAAATGGCGAGGTGCTGAAATTCCTGTACACCCAAACCTTCAGCTGTATCGATCAACCGAAAAGCGACCTGAATTTCAACGGCATCCCGGCCGCCAAGGACCCCGGCGAACAGCAGATCCCGATCTGCCAGGTGGGCACGCAGCCTTCCATCAACCCTCCTGGAAAAATCGGCAACCCGAAGTTCACCACCGAGCCGATCTACGTGTTGGTTCCGATGTTTTCGACCGATAACGACCAGAATCCGAACGACGCCATCTCCTGTGACAACGTAGTTCCGGGCACCACCTGCGGGCCGGCCCTGGGCTCGACCCTGATCAGCCTGTTCGGCGCTCTGCCCGAAGCTTTCAAGGCCACGCCCAAGGTGTTCACGCAATGCCCCGAGCCCGGTTCCGCTCCCGGCACCTGCACCATGCATGCTTCCCGGCTTGACCTGGCACCGGTACTCTCGGAATTGGGCATTATTTCCGGACCGCCGACCGCCAACATCTTTGTGCCGACTCCGAATCACAGCCACGTGCTCATCAATCAGGATGTCGATGTAAAGGCCATCTGGTGGCAGGTAGTGCCGGTGCTCGTGCTCAACGCGAGCGACTGGCCCGCCAAGGATGCCAGTTCCGGTATCACCTCGTTCAAGGCCATCAACACCGCGATTGCTGCCGGTCATGCGGTGGAAGCTCCTTCGAACTTCTTCCTGTTTTTCAGTTCTCACGTGCTGGGCGGGGGGAACCACGCACACATGCAATAAACGCGGGCCTCTAGCGGCAAAGGGCCCGATTCGCCGGTCGGGCCCTGTTTCGTTGTCCACGAAGGTATTTGTCACGTGTGGCGCGGGCGTTCCCGCCCGCGTGCACTCTCCGCAATTTTCCCGCTGGATTTCTTCGCCAACTGTCGTATCCTGTCCCCCAGCCTATGACTGCCGTCCTCTAACCCGCCTTCCGCAATTCCGGCGACACCGCGCCCTAAGTGTGCCCGCTCGCCGCGCATCCCTCTAAACGTTGCACCAAATCGCGAAAGGATCGCCACCATGCAATTCGTAGATCGGGCTCTCGCCCGCCGTTTTGAATCCGCGGAAGAAATGCCGCAAGTGCACCACGCCCACGCTGACCAAGAGATGCGCCCTCACATCGGCTCCGCCGTCGAGCCCATCGCCGGAGGCCACATGATCTTTGCCGGACTCGGCTCGCCCATCGGACGCGCCGTCGGCATGGGCTTCGACGCTGCCGTTACCGAAGCCGACTTCGACCAACTCGAACACTTCTACTACTCGCGCAAAGCCCCCGCGCAACTCGACTATTGTCCGCTCACCGACATCAGCCTGCTTGAAATTGCCCGGAAGCGCGGCTACGGGATCGCCGAACTCAACAACGTTCTCGCCCGAAAACTCGACCCGGCCGAAACCTTCCCGCCCGGCCCCGCGGGCTTCAGCATCCGCCAGGGCAGCTCTGAAGAAGCGCTTGCGTTCAGCACCATCGTCCGCCAGAGCTTTTTTCCCGACGGAGGCGAGCCTGCCGGCTTCGACGAGATGATGGCTCCCATGTTCGCTTTTCCCGGAGCCATCACCTTCGTCGCCGAGGCCGGCGCCAAATTCGTAGCCACCGGTGCCGGCCTCATCATCCCCGAGTACGGAATCGTCGCGCTCTTCGGAGCCGGCACGCTCCAGTCGTATCGAGGCCGCGGCTTGCAAACCGCCATCCTGCAAAGGAGGCTGGAAGTCGCGGCCAAAGCCGGATGCGAGTATGCCGTCATTGTCACGCTGGGCGGCACGACCTCGATGCGCAATGCCGAGAGATTGGGCTTCACCGTCGCCTACAGCAAAGCGACGTTGATCAGGGAGCCACCCACGGCCTGACAGATCATTCGGTGGAGAGACGGGCGCCTCGCCCGTCCTTACGCTATCTGGCAGCGGGGACACCCGTCTCTCCACCGGCTCCCTTCTCGCGCTATCATCTCCCACATGCCCGACGTCGACTGGATTCGTAAGCTCTGTCTCGCCTTCCCCGACGTAACCGAGGACATGCCGTGGGGCGACGACCTCTGCTTCAAAGTCCGCGGCAAAATCTTTACGGGCATGGTCCTCTCCGACGGCCGGTTCCCGCGCATTACCCTCAAATGCGCGCCGGAAACTTTCCACGCGCTCCTCGAGACGGAAGGAATTTCCCCCGCGCCCTACGTCGGACGCTACAAATGGGTGATGCTCGCCAACTCCAATGTCCTGCCCTCCGGTGAACTCGAAGACCTGATTCGCCGGTCCTACGAGCTGGTCTCAGCAAAAGCGCCGAAGAAGAAAGCCGCGATCCGCAAGACGCCACGGAAGCGCGGCAAGTAATGAAAATGAAGTGGTTGGTCCTGTGTATTCCTGTGCTTCTGCGAGACATCCATGATTTAAGCCTTTGGCGGCGCCCTGCGTCTGGCCGGCGGCTCCGTTTGACTCGCCGCAACCCCGTGGGCTAGCCTCGTAGTTTCGCCGCGACAATCCATGGGCATTCGACATTCACTGAGACGGCTTCTGCTCCGCCTGCCGATCCTGCTTAGCTTGTGCGCCGGCAGTATCGTGGCGGCGCCGCTGAGTCCGACCCACGCGCCGCATGCCATGGTGGCCAGCGTCCACGAGCTGGCTTCGCGTGCCGGCATCGAGATGTTGCGTTCCGGTGGCAATGCTGTTGACGCCGCCGTCGCCACCGGCTTCGCGCTTGCCGTCGTCCATCCCCAGGCCGGCAACCTTGGCGGAGGCGGCTTCCTTCTTCTCCGCAGCGCCAGCGGAAAAACTCATTTCATCGATTTCCGCGAAAAAGCGCCGGCCGCTGCTACCGAAAACATGTATCTCGACGCCCAGGGCAACGTCCTCCCGGATTCCAGCAAGGATTCCAGCGTGGTTGGATACCGGTCGATCGGCGTCCCCGGTTCCGTGGCCGGCCTGGTCTACGCGGAAAAGCAATACGGCAAGTTAACGATAGAAAAGGTGATGGCTCCGGCCATCCGGCTTGCGCGCGATGGCTTCTTTCTCGCTTACGAAGACACGCAGGATCTGAAGGAAGATAAACACCTCGCACGGTTCCCCGAATCCAAACGCGTTTTCCTGCGCAACGGGAATTTCTACCGGCCCGGCGAGTTGTTCAAGCAGCCCGAACTGGCCCGCACCCTGGAGCGCCTTGCCAAGGATCCCGACGAGTTCTACCACGGGGCCATGGCCCGCGAACTGGCGGCGGCCATCCACAAAGGCGGAGGCCTGGTCACGGCTGCCGATCTCGCCGCTTATGAGGTGAAGGAGCGCGAGCCCATTCGCGGTTCCTATCGCGGATACGACATCATCGGCGCTCCCCCGCCATCTTCCGGCGGCGTGGCGCTCGTGGAAATCCTCAACATTCTGGAAGGCTTCGACCTCGCGAAACTCGGCAACCGTTCCGCCGACGCCATTCATCTCGAAGCCGAGGCGTTCCGCCGCGCATTCTACGATCGCACCGACTTCCTGGGCGATCCCGACTTCGCCAAAGTGCCCGTCGCGCAGCTCATCGACAAGAAATACGCCGCGGCCTGGCGCGACTCCATCGACCCCAACCACGCCACCATGAGCCGGGACCTGAAACGGCCGTCGATCTTCAATGAACTGGAGCGCGTCGCCCAGTCCCGCACCCCAGCCATTCACGAGCCTGAAAACACAACTCATTATTCCGTGGTCGATGCCGAGGGGAATGCGGTTGCCGTGACCACCACGCTGAACGATTCCTTCGGTTCGCGCGTTACCGCCGAGGGGCTGGGCTTCCTGCTCAACGACGAGATGGACGACTTCACCGCCAAACAGGGTGTTCCCAACGCCTACGGACTCATCCAGGGGCCGGCCAACGCCATTGGCCCCGGCAAGCGCCCGCTCTCCGCCATGACCCCGACCATCGTGCTCAAGGACGGCAAGCTCTTCCTGGTTCTCGGCTCGCCCGGCGGCCCCACCATCATCACCACCGTTGCCAACGTGCTCATCGGTGTCGTCGATTTCTCGCTCGACATCCAGGAAGCGGTCAACGCTCCCAGGTTTCATCACCAGTGGGCCCCCGATCAGATTCTCGTCGAGGACCGCCTCTCTCCCGATACAATGAATGTTCTACGTTCCAAAGGCCACAAACTGAGCGTCGAGCATTTCTGGGGAGACGGTGAGTGCATCATGATTGACCCCAAAACCGGCGAGCGTCTGGGGGCCAGCGACGGACGCAACAACGGGAAGGCGGTAGGCTACTGATGCTGAAGGCGGTATCGACGTACGTCTATGTAAAGGAACGACTCCATCCGGGCTTGCTCGACGAACTCGTCAAGGCGGGAGCCCAGTCGATTGAAATCTTCGCCGCCCGCCAGCACTTCGACTACGCCAACCGCAAGCAGCATGTCCGTGAAATTGCCGACTGGTTCCGCTCCACCGGCATTCCGTTGAATTCGGTGCACGCGCCGTTGTATTCCGACTACGAGTGGGGACGCACCGGTTCGCCGCCCGTGAACATCGCCTCCACCGACCGCGCCGGCCGCGTCGATGCCATGGACGAAATCAAACGCGCCCTCGAAATTGCGGAGCAGATCCCATTCCGCTTTCTGGTCCAGCACATTGGGAATCCCAACGACGCGTTCGACGAGAAGAAATTTGAAAACGCCATGACCTCCGTCGAGCACTTGCGCGCTTTTGCCAAACCACTCGGCGTCAAGGTGCTGGTGGAAAATATTCCCAACGAACTCTCCACGCCCGAGCGCATCGTCGAGTTCATCCAGACCATGCATTTCGACGACATCGGCGTCTGCTTCGATTGCGGCCACGCCCACATGATGGNNGGCATTCCCGAAGCCTTCGCGACATTGAAGAACCACATTTGCTCGACCCACATCCACGACAACAACGGAGATAAAGATACGCACCTCTGGCCCGGGAACGGATCGATCGACTGGAAACAGACCATGGAATTGCTTCGCACCGCTCCCCGAACGCCGCCCCTGTTGCTCGAAATCGACGGCGGAGAAGAAAAGAATCCCAGCGAAGAAGTGACCGCAACCTTTCAGAAGCTGGAAGATTCATAAGAGCGAGGTCAGAGGTGAGAGGTCGGATTGCAGAAGTGAACCCTAGGTTTTTACCTCTGCAATCCGACCTCTCACCTCTGACCTTTCGGAGCCAGCAAACGAAACGCAAATCCTAATTTTATGTCATCCCCCATCAGCACCATCGCACAAATCGGCGCCCACGAAGGCCAGTTCGTCACCATTCGCGGATGGCTCTACAACCTCCGCGAGAGCGGCAAGCTCCTCTTTCCCCAATTTCGCGACGGCTCCGGCGTCATCCAGGGTGTAGTCCCGAAAAACGCAGTTTCGCCAGAGGTCTTCGACGCCATCAAGGGCCTCACCCAGGAATCGAGCGTGATCGTCGAAGGCAAGGTCCGCGCCGATAAGCGCGCCCCCGGCGGCTATGAACTCGACGTCTCTGGCGTCCAGGTCGTGCAGCGCGTGCCCGAGTCGACTCCTTACCCGATCACTCCCAAAGAACACGGCGTCGACTTCCTGATGGAGCACCGCCACCTGTGGCTGCGCTCCCAGCGCCAGGCTTCCATTCTGCGGGTGCGCGCCGAAATCATTCGCGCCGCCCGCGATTTTTTCGACACTAACGGATTCACCCTCACCGACCCGCCCATCCTCACGCCCGCCGCCTGCGAAGGAACTTCCACCCTCTTCCCCGTCGACTACTTCGAAGAACAGGCCTACCTCACGCAGTCCGGCCAGCTCTACATTGAAGCGACGGCCATGGCGCTCGGCAAGGTCTATTCGTTCGGTCCCACGTTTCGCGCGGAAAAATCCAAGACCCGCCGCCACCTCACGGAATTCTGGATGGTCGAACCTGAAATCGCCTATGGCACGCTCGACGACCTGATGGAACTCGCGGAAGGCTTGCTCACTTTCCTCGTCAAGCGATGTCTCGAGCGCCGCCGCCCCGACCTCGCAACCATCGGCCGCGATCTCGCAAAGCTCGAGAAGATTGACGCGCCCTTCCCACGCATCACTTATGACGAAGCCGTCGTGAAATTGCAGGAAGGCCACTCCCAAGGCGTGCTCGAAAACAAATTCGAGTGGGGCGGAGACCTCGGATCGCCCGATGAAACTTATCTTTCATCGCTCTACGACCGGCCCGTCATGGTGCATCGCTACCCGGCCAGCGTCAAAGCGTTCTACATGGAACCCGATCCCCAGCACCCCGAACTCGCTCTCTGCGTGGACGTTTTAGCTCCGGAAGGCTACGGCGAAATCATCGGAGGGTCGCAGCGCATGGCCTCTCACGATTTGCTCCTGCAGCGCATTCACGAGCACAATCTGCCCGAAGAAGCTTTCAAGTGGTATCTTGATCTCCGCAAATACGGCAGCGTGCCCCACTCCGGCTTCGGCATGGGCATCGAGCGAGCCGTGGCGTGGATCTGCGGATTGGAGCACGTGCGTGAAACCATCCCCTTCCCGCGCATGCTCCATCGCCTGTACCCATAAAGTTCTCAGTTCTCAGTANNACGCCTCGCCAGATTCGCGTGATCGGCGTTCCTCTTGATCTCGGGCAATCCCGCCGCGGGGTTGATATGGGGCCTTCCGCCGTCCGCGTCGCCGGACTCGAAGCCCGTCTCGAAGCCATCGGTCACGTTGTCGAGGACGCCGGTAACGTCGCCGTCGCCATCCCCGAACAGAAAAAGGAAGGCGCGGCTCGCGCCAAATATCTCAAGGAAATCACCGCCACCTGTACCACCAGCGCTGAACTGGTATTGAAGACCCTCGAAGATGGCAAAGTCCCTCTGGTCCTCGGTGGCGATCACTCGGTTGCCGCGGGGACGGTGTCGGGGGTCGCCAAGTACTATCGCCGCAAGAACCAGAAGATCGGGCTGCTCTGGATCGACGCGCACACCGACATGAACACACCCGACTCTTCTCCCAGCGGCAACGTGCACGGCATGCCGCTCGCGGCGCTCATGGGACTCGGTCCTGCCGAACTTGGCAACATCTACGACTTCTCGCCCAAAGTGCAGCCGGAAAATTGCGTCCTCGTCGGCATCCGCGACGTCGACAACTTTGAAAAAGAAAACATCCGCAAAGCCGGAGTCGAAGTCTTCACCATGCGCGACATCGACGAACGAGGCATGCGCGCCGTCATGGAAGAAGCTCTCCGCATGGCCGGACGCGGCACGGCCGGCTATCACGTTTCGCTCGACATGGATTGGATCGATCCCGAAGATGCGCCCGGCGTCGGCACTCCGGTCTGGGGCGGCGCCACCTATCGCGAAGCTCATCTCGCCATGGAAATCATCTCCGACCATGGGCGCATGACGAGTTTTGAAATCGTCGAAGTGAATCCCGTCATCGACGAGCGCAACCAGACCGCCGAATTAGCCGTCGAGCTGGCGCTCTCGGCCTTTGGAAAAAAGATACTGTAGGATTTCCGCTGTAGAGACGCGGCTTGCCGCGTCTACCCTGGCGTCCAAAGCAGACGGGGCGTCTCTACCGGCGGAAGAACTAACTAACAGCGCTCACTGCACGTCGGACACTTTTCCGTTGATAAACGTAACCTTAAGGTCCTTGTAGACATAAATCTGCTTGGTACCAAGATTGACGATCTTGTCCGGCGGACCGAGCGCGGCTTTTACCTGATCGGGAGTTTGCCCCTTTTCGATCTGCTGCGGCTCCGGCGGAGGTTGTTGTTGCGCTTGTCCTTTACCACCTCCACCCTGGTTGTTCCCTTGCTGCTGATCGTTACCGCCCTGCTGGGAATTGTCGCCCTGATCGGCGCTGTCATCGAGGGCCAGGAGTCCCGCTATCGTATCTTCCACCTGGGACGGGCTGGTATTGCCCAGCGTTCCCTTGGCGAACTGGAAAACCACGTCGGCCTTATAGAACGTTGTTGGACTGGTGTTGTTACAGGAATCGCAAGCGACGATGCTGAGGATCACCTGATCCTTGGGTAGATTTACGGCGACCCTGGAGGGATATACTTTTGTGCCCACCTGGAACAATTGGGTCGTCTGCTGTTTCCCAAGTTTACCCATCAGACCGCCTCTTGCCCCCATCATCAAGGCGCTGGGAGAGTGCACCGCTCCGTCCTGGTATTTGGTGGCAACGCTCGTGTCTCCGTAGGGCACGCTGAGAATTCCGCCCTTCTTGATGACCAGAATGGTGCCCTGTTCCACGACCGCGGCTCCGCCGCTGTCCGCGCCCATCTTCACCAGCGTATATTGCGCTTTGAGCTGGTCTTCCAGCGGAACGCCTTGCGCGACCACCAGGCAGGGCATGATCCCTACAACAATCAGAGCGAGAACCAGAACCGCCATCTCGATTTTGTGCCGCATTGCAACCTTCCTCCTGTGTGCGACGGCTGTTTCCTTTTGATTTCCTGTTGCGTAATTTCCCGTAGAGACGGGGCAAGCCCCGTCTCTACACGGGCGGAACTTCACTGCTGCTTGGCTTCCGTTTCCGCCTGGTCGGCTTCCTGTTGTTGCGCTTTCAAGTCGCTTGCTACGCTCGTGTCCGGCGCAGGCGCTGGGACTTCACCAGCCTGCGTCTTGGTATCGGGAGCGGCCGGTAATCCGTTTTTTCCCTGCTTGTCAGCCAACTCCTTAAGCCCGGCATCCATTTGTATGCGCAGTTGATTATGCATCTCCTGCAGGTCGGCGGTGTCGACTCCGATGGTCACACCGATGGCGCAGTCATCCTTCTTGCTGCTCTTGACGGTTGCGTCCACCATGTGATCGTCGTCCGGCTTGTCGCCGGTCCGGTAGATCACATCGCCGGGAGTAAGTCCGCATTCCACGCCATCTGCCGTGGTCGCGTCCACGTCGCTCGATACCACGAAGTAACGGGTGTTGGGATCGAGCGCCGCTGGCACTTCCTCCCCGCCCGCGGCCTTCTGAGCGCCTCCTGCGGCGTCCTTTTCCGCCGCGATCTCCTTTTTCAGCTGATCGGCAATCGCTTGCTTCACTTCCGGGCTCATTTGCGTTGCATTGCCCTTCGCCGCTGCTGGCGCTCCCGCACCCAACATGTATGCGCCGTAGGCGGACTCGAGATGCGCGGCAATCAGGGGATCCGTTGTCCACAACGATGCGATCGCATCCGACGTCTCCGGTCCCATCTGGGGTGGAACTAATTCGCCGTTGTCGTCGCCGGCGGCCTGCTGGGCCGCATAGGCAGCCTGCAGGTTCGCCGAAATCAAATAATCCGCCAGCCAGAATGCGGCCGTCGGATACACCGGATAGGGCTGGAAATAAGGCCCATAGTAGCCATACCAGGGCGCCCCGCCCCAACCCCATCCATACGCAACCGGCGCGGGCCACGGATTGTAAGCCCACCCGTAGTATGCGGGTCCGTAGTAATAGGAAGGCGCGTAGCCGTAGTAAGGATAGCCGCCATAGTAGTAACTGCGATACCCATACGCGTAGTAGTGTCCGCCGCTATAGTATGTGCGCTGCACATACTCATGGCCGCCATGCCTGTAGTAGGCGCGCTGGCTGTATCCTCCATGTCTTCCCATGCTCACGACGCGGCGTCCGTTATGCACGCTCTCAATGTGCCGGCCGCCATGCACGCCGTGATTGATCGTCATCCCACTCTTGGTGTGGATCGAACGAACCTGGCCGTTCTTGCGGAAAGTTGCATTCCCGCCATTCTTCAGGGCAACCGTCTTGCTTCCCGCCGGCTGATGACGTCCGGCATTGGCTCCCGCGTTTCCGCCTTTATTCGCGCCCGCTGGACCACCCTTGCCGGCATTATTGGCGCCATGGTTGTTCGCGTTATTCGCGCCCCCGCGATTGTTCGCATTGTTGCCCGCGCTCTTGTTGGCGTTCGCTCCACCCGGACCGCGATTGTTGGCGCCGGCTTGCCCTCGATTATTGGTGTTGGCTCCGCCCGGCCCGCGATTCGCATTGTTGCCGCCAGGCCCGCGATTGTTCGCGCCTGCGCCGCCGGGCCGGCTTGCCTGTCCACCCGGTCCTCGATTGTTTGCGCCGCCCGATCCGCCGGGACGGGCCCCATTTCCACCTGGGTGCTGCGCTGGGGCCGGATGCGACGCGGCCGGCGCCGAGGCGTGCGGTGCGGACGCATGGGGTGCAGGCGCGCTTGCGCTTTTCTTTTGCGCGGAAGCAACTGCAGTCACGGTGAGAAGAACCAGCAATACCGCCCACTTCGGCAGGGTGTTCTTTCCTCGGTTGCTCGAATTCATAAGCGCTCCTGTGAGATGTGAAGCTCTTTCCTCATTCATCCCCAGCAGAAAACACAAGCGGCCAGAAGAACCTCATCCGGCCTTCAATCCCGCTCAGAGACTTCTTGATGAGGCTTCTGGGTCCGAGTGCCATGGGGAAGGGCCGGGCACCGGCCTTCGAAGTACCGCCAGTTTCACACCTGTTTCAACAGGTGTCAAGCGAGCCGTCATGAATTTACATTTTCGATCCTGAAGCGATGGCAGGGCCTATTTTTCTGGCGCACCAGGGACTCGAATCGCGGAACTGCGTCCATGGTGGTCAATGCGCAGTCGAGTGCTCTGGCACACACGACCACCATTGACCTCACGATGCACTGACCGCAGCGTTTCCCGGATGTCAAATCGGACATGGAGATCGATCGAACGGGAGCGAAGCCATTCAACGGCCTCGCTTTTTCTTGATTGCGAGTAACCGGAAACAAAGCAGCAAAGGGAGGCCCTGCGCCCTACTCGGCGCAAGTTTCCGGCGGCTTTACCAACCTTCTGGTCACCTCCAAGGGTCACCACGGTAACTGAGGAGTGTCCCGTCGTTCGCCGATGGAACTAATGAACAGCAATGTTAGCTCATTGGCATATTCGCTTTACCCTCCTGGCTCTACTTGTCTGTTGTTACGCTTCCGCTGCCGACGATACCCATTCTTCAGACCTGCCTACGTATCGCAGCACCGTCTCACAAGTTCGGATTACATTCTTTGCCACTGACGAGAACAATCGTCCCGTCGCAAACATGACGAAGTCGGATTTCGCGGTCGTCGACAACGAAATGGTGGTGCGCGGTTTCCGGAGCTTTACCCATTCGGACGAGACCTCGCTCGACGTGGTTGCGCTGGTCGACCTGAGCGAATCGGTCGCGCCGCGCTTTCGCGTGGCCATCGCCGATGTGCTGCAACTGGTGGCACGGGAGCAGTCGATCCCCGATGACAACATGTCGGTGCTGTCTTTCGGAGGAACCGTTGGCGGGATGTCCGCTGGTTTGCGTCCCGCCGTCCTCTGTTCGAGCGGTTGCCGCGCTTCGGATTCAGTCGGCAGGCTGATGGGGGTGAAAAGCAGCGGCGCCACGCCGTTGTTCGACGCTCTGATCTTCGGAGCCGATTTCATCGCGGGTCATCGCCGCGAGGGAGTTCGGCCTGTTCTCATCCTGTTCTCTGACGGCAACGACACCATCAGTCTGCATTCCCGGCGCGAAGCGCTGGAGGCCGTGCTCGCCGGCGGGGCCCTCATCTATGCCGTCGATATGGGATCTTCCAGGAACCAGACCTCGGGCAGCACATTTTTGCGGCAGGCTTCCGAGGCCACGGGCGGGCGCTATTTTTCGATGCGCGTTTCCCCGCAGGACGGCGCCGCCGCGGTACTGAACGCTGTGCTGGAGGATCTGCGCGCCTCCTACGTCGTGGCCTACGATCTGCCCAGTCACCAGACTGGATTTCATTCTCTTCGCCTTTTACCCACCCACAACCTCAACCTCACATTCCATAGCCGCAACGGCTACTTCTACGAACCCAGCAGACACTGATTGGGAGACTGCTGATTGGAGATTTATGAAATCCACATTGCTATTGGTGCTTCTGTCGTTGGCGCTTGGAACGGCCGCCCTGCCGGTTGCTGTGGCCGCGCCCATCGGTATCTATCAGCACGGAACCGTGATCCGCATGCGCATGGGGGACTGCATGCTGATGCACGGAACCTTCATGACCGCGTTCGGACCGCCGCAAGCCCAGGCGAACGAGGGAGTTTGCCCGGAATACGTCCTGATGACCGATAAGGTCGTGTTTGTCATCGTAGGCAAGTCGTCCAGCCAACTGGTGCCACTCGCGGAGATCATCGATTTCCGCTTCCAGAACAAGGAATTGGCGGTTCGCGTGGATGATGCTCGCAAAGAATCAAAATTCGCCATCAAGGAAATGACGCTGCGCTCGCAATGGGACCTGGTTCAGAAGCACATTGAGGATGAACTCAATGACCCGCCGCGCCGGGGCGTGGACACATCGATGGTGCTGAGAAGCCGGGAATAGTCTGCCCACGGCCACGGACGCGGGATCAAAAGCTAAACCGCTGAGGGCGCGGAGGCCGCTGAGACCAAGATAGCGAGAATCTGTTCGCGCTCGGCGGTTTAGACATGCCAGATTGAACCCTTTCCGGCACTGGGGCGCGGGAGAATCCGATTAGAAAAACTCCGCGCGCTCTACGTTCTCCGCGGTTGAAGTCTGCCGATCGGAACCAAAGCTGCGATTGACGGAATACCCACGCAGAGCCAGACTGAAATGGCATGGCAAAGGTCAGGGTTGGCATCCTCTTTGGCGGTCGCAGCGGCGAGCATGAAGTGTCGTTGCTCTCGGCGGCATCGGTTGTGAATGCAATCGATAAAACGAAATACGAGGTCGTGCCCATCGGCATTACGAAGGACGGACGCTGGCTCACCGCCGAGCATGCGGAAAAATTGTTGCGGGGCGAAAAGCAAGCGGCCAAGCCTGCTCTGAGCGAAGCCGAAGGGAGTGCCCGGTCCACACCGACGCAGCTTCGGGCCGGCGATCCGGAGGCGACTCCGGGAGCGGCGGTGCTGGCCACGGGCGAATCGGTGGTCATTCCTCCGGAACCGGCGCGGCACGATGCTGGACTGGCGCCCTTCCAGACCGATGCGAATTTGCGGCGCGCCTCCGATCGCGCCATTAACGTCGATGTCATCTTCCCCGTACTGCACGGAACCTTCGGCGAAGACGGCACAATTCAGGGGTTGCTCGAACTGGCCGACATCGCCTACGTTGGCGCAGGCGTGCTCGGCTCTTCCGCGGGCATGGATAAAGACATCATGAAGTCTTTGTTTCGCGCGGCTGGATTGCCGATGGTGAAACACGTGACCGTGTTGCGCGGCCAATTCGAGCGCGAGCCGAAAAAAGTGCGGAAACTGGTGGAGAGCAAGCTGAAGTATCCCGTCTTCGTGAAGCCGGCGAACCTGGGGTCGTCGGTGGGAATTTCGAAGGCGCACGATTCGAAGGAACTCGGTCCGGCCATCGCGGAAGCGGCGAAGTTCGATCGCAAGATTGTGATTGAGGAAGGCGTCGGCGGAAAGAAAAATAAAGCGCGCGAGATCGAGTGCGCCGTGCTCGGCAACGACGATCCCAAAGCGTCGGTTGCGGGAGAAATCGTTCCCTGCAAGGAGTTCTACGACTACGACGCGAAGTATCTTGTCGAAGGCTCCGAAGGGACGATCCCCGCGAAGATCACGAAAGCGGNNTTCACCGCCATCAGCATGTATCCCAAGCTGTGGGCCGCGACGGGAGTGCCATATCCCGAGTTAATTGACCGCCTGATCCAACTCGGCATCGAGCGCCACGAAGACAAGAAGCGGAATCAGTACAGCCGCTGAAGCAGCGGTCAAACCAATACGAGGTTGTGACGCTGGAAAACTATCCAGACTTCCTGCCCAGTCTGGCTTTTCCGCCGTGGGTTGTTTCCGGTTTGCCGGTCAATCGCTAACTATGGCAGGTCCAGGTCGAGAGCGTAGATTTCGTCGGTGCTCAAATCGCGTGTAAAGAGCGCCGAGCCGTCGGGAGCAATGCCGCTCCAGCCATAGGCGGGAGGCGTTGAGTACCTGAGCAGCCCCTTTAAATCGACCAGAAGTTCCGAGTGGGTCTGGCCGACCTTAACCCTGCGAAATGTCGGATGGTCGGTGAAAGTGCTGTCGTAGTAAAGATAACTTCCATCTGGCGACCAGCTGAGGTAACCCACCACACCCGGCTCAGTAATCCAGTCGGACCATTTTTGGGTTTTGAAGTCGAAGAGCAGCAGCTTTGAGGAATCCGGGGTGAGCGCCGCCAGATACCGACCATCGGGCGACCAGCGTGGGCTAAAAAGATTCTCCGAGCCGGGGACAGTAGGAACCTGATGAGTGGCGAGGTCGATGATAGAGATGGATACTCCGGTCCCCGGGGAGCGCCCGAAGGCGATCTTCTTACCATCAGGGGACCAAGTCGCGTCCAACTGCGTGTGGCTTTCCGCCAGCATTTCCTGGGGTGCACCACCTTGGGCAGAGATCAGAAACGTCTTCCCAGGCCGGCCGGGCTGGATATCCACATAGGCGATCTGGGTAGCGTCGGGAGACCAGCGGGGCAGGCCCGCTAAAACCGGCGGAAAGGTCAGTTGCAAGCGCTCGCTGCCGTCCACGCGGCTGCGCCAGAGAGTTTGGTCGGGATAGGAAACATAGGCGACCCACTTGCCGTCGCGCGAGAAGTCCAGTTCGCCCGCCGAAATCCCGGCAAGAAATGGCACGAATTGCTTGGATTTGGGGTCGTAGCGGACGAGTTCTCCGCGGCCCTGCTTCGCACTTACAAACAATTTCTTGCCGTCGGCGCTGGGCACCAAGCTCTCGAAAGACAGCGGGCCGGTGGTCAATTGGAAGGGTGCGGAAGAATGCCTATGAAACAGCCCCGAGGGTTCGCGCATCGCCCAGACATTTCCTCCCGAAGTAGCGAAGTCCAAGAACAAATAGTAGCGGCCGTCCGGGGTCCATGCACCGCAGCAGTGGCTGGACTGGTTATGCCATCCTGGCAGTACGGGATGAAGATCACTGCCGTCTGATCGCATCTCCCAGAGCGAAACGGAGTTGTTCTCGTAACTTCCGATCGTGAAGCGAATACGGGTTCCATCCGGAGAGAAGTGGGGCTGAAATGGCGTGCCCTGAACCGTGGCCAGCTTGTGAGGATCGGTGCCATCGGCGTTCGCCTGATTTAGGTCCGAGGCCCAGCAAAACGCGAGATGGCGGCCGTCGGGTGACCATGCGCCAGACTGGCTGACAATATCACCGAGACGGCGAGGGGCTCCAGAGGGCAGAGGCAAACTCCAAAACAGGGTTTCCTGGGCTCCTACAAAGCTACCCACCAAGAGTTGCGTATGATCGGGCGATATGTATTCGGCGAACGCACCGACAAACGGAGTTGGAACCGGCGAGGTTTCGCCTCCACCGGTGGAAACCTGCACGATCCCGTAGGTATCTCCCTGCTCATTAATGTATAGCCGGGACCCATCGGTCGCCGCGACGGATTTAGCGATACCGTCGCGGGTGAGCTGCGTCGTGGCCAACACTCTGGGCGGAGGCGGGGAAGAACTGAGCCAGGCGAACGACGCGGCTCCAATCAGGATCACCAGTAAGATCGCGACCGCCCATTGCCAGCTTAATTTGCGAGCGCGTGCCGGACCGGCCACAGCTTCGATCTTCCCGGAAGTAGTGTCCCGCTTCAGCCGCTTCAGGTCCGCCCGAAGCTCGGCAGCCGACTGGCTGCGAATGTCGCGGTCTTTTTCCAGAGCCTTGTTGACGATCCGTTCCAGTTCGGCCGGCACGTCGGGATTCAGCCGCACAGGAGCTACCGGAGCATGTTCCAGAATCGCATTGAAGATCAGCGCCGAAGTATCGCCCCGGAATGGCAGCGTTCCGGTACACATCTCGTACAGAACCGCACCGAACGAGAACAAATCAGTGCGAGCGTCGAGTTCTTTCCCTCGTACCTGCTCCGGCGACATATAGGCGACCGTCCCCAGCGCACTGCCGGGACTCGTCAGATGCTCCTCGGACTCGATGGTCGCGGCGCTGAAGGCAACGCTCTGCGGCTTCAGGGACACCTTGGCCAGCCCGAAATCGAGAATCTTCGCCTGACCGCGATTCGTCACGAAGATGTTCGCCGGCTTGATGTCGCGATGGACGATGCCCTTCGAGTGTGCCGCGTCGAGAGCGTCGGCGATCTGAACGCCCAGATCGAGCACGCTTTCGATCTCCAGCGCCTTGCCTCCAATCCAGTGCCGGAGGGTCTCCCCCTCCAGCAGTTCCATGGCGATGAAGGTTCGCCCATCGGCTTCGTCAATTTCGTAGATCGTGCAGATGTTGGGGTGGTTCAGAGACGACGCGGCCTTGGCTTCCCGCTGAAAACGGCTGAGCGCTTGCGCGTCCTTGGCGAGCTCGTCAGGAAGGAACTTCAGCGCGACGTAGCGGCCGAGCTTGAGGTCTTCCGCCTTGTACACAACACCCATCCCGCCGCCGCCCAACTTCTCGGCGATGCGGTAGTGCGAGATGGTCTCACCGACCATGGGGCTGGCTGTAGAGTCGCTTGCAACTCTCTGCCGACAATAAGGTAATGTCAGTGATGCGGGTCACATCCTCTAGGAGTCAGAGTCAACTGTTGAAGAATCGCCAATAGCACCAACTACGGACCGCCCAAGGTCATTTGGTGCTAACGCCTG
>PMBA01000348.1 GCA_003152795.1 Acidobacteriaceae bacterium
AAGGAGCAGCATGGTTCGGCCTTCCTCAGATTGAGGAGTTCGCCGTTGCAGTCGCGGCATTTCCGTTGCCTGCCGATAAGCAGATCAACCTTAGGGGTGGATTCTGGAAGACCACCAATTGACACAGGAACACCTTGCGATTGAGATATACCAGATCGACGGTCGTGGGCGCATCGGAGTACAAGTTCGCGCATCCACGGAATTGTGGGGGAATGAGCGCCAGCAGTCGCAGCTTTCAGCCAGGCTTGAGGTCATAACTTCCTATGAGCGATTGCGACGCTTCAGCGACGATCTGCAACAACTCGTGAAGGGCCATACGGAAGAGGTTCTGCTCGAAGGTGAATATGTCTGATCGAGCAGTGGTCATGATCTAACAAAGATGAAAGTTGGGAGTTTCATGTTTTCTACTACGCTCGAAGCTCGAACACCGAAAAATTGACACTGACATGCCGGGTACCCTACACATCGCGCACTTTGCGATGTAGAAGCGATCGCCTATAGCAACCGCGCCGCCACTCCTTGCGCCTTGAGCATCTCTACGGCCTTCCGGTCAAACGAAACGAACGTCTCCCCGCCGAGCCATTGCCCCTCGTAGGCAATCACGCCGTCAGCGAAGTCTCCGCCAGCATCGAGCATTGCCAATCCCGCCTCAACTGCCGGGCGGTTCGCTTCGACGTTCCCGGCTTCGAGTAGCTCGCGTATGGCGGCCGCAATCGCCGATGGTCTGTACCCATAGGCTCGTCGCAGAACCCAGGCAAATTCGCACAGACACGAAATTCCCACGACCAGGACTTCCGCTTTAATCAGGGTTTTGGCGGCAATCTCTGACTGTTTCGGGTCGTCCCGCACAACGGCCCGCACAAGGATGTTGGTATCGACCGCGACCTTCATTTCTTGCCCGCTGAGTTACGGTCTGGCCCGCTTTCGTCGAAAGAAACCTCTCCCGCCCATCCAGCCGCTGCCGCCTCATTCATTTCCTCAATGGTCGCGACCTTCTTTGTCTTGCCGGCCAACATCCCGATAAAGTTTTCTATCTTCCCAGTCGGCCGCGCCGCTCGAATCACACCCCGGCCATCCGGCAGCAGATCGAGCTCAATCTTGCCGCCGGGCTTCACACCCAGATGCTCCATGACCTTCTTGCGGAATGTTACTTGGCCTCTGGTGGTGACGGTCAATGTCGCCATAGTTCACCTCATGCTTCTCTATTATAATGCACAAATACCTTACTAACAAATCTCCAGCCAAAGTTGCTGAATCCAAAGGGTCATCTCGCCATTCCAATGATCCAGGCGTTCTGCTTTATGCTGAGCTTGCCGTGAAGCGAAGTCGAAAGGTGGCTCCGTGGTAGATTCAATGTTAAGCAATGACTACGACTTTAGAGACCAAGGCGCAACACTCCGCAACCGACCTCAAATCCCTTGCCACTGACGTGGTCGCACGCGCGATGAAAGGCGGCGCCACGGCGGCGGAGTGCGTGGTCCGCGAGGGCGACGAATTTTCGACCGTGGTGCGACTGGGCCAGGTCGAAACGCTGAAGGAGTCGGGCTCGCGCGCCATCGGCGTGCGTGTCTTCTTCGGACAGCGGGCGGCCAGCACGTATTCCAGCGATTTTTCCGCAGCCGGCATCGAGCGCATGTTGAAGTCAGCGCTCGAACTGGCGAAGATCACTTCGGAAGATCCACACGCGGGCATTCCCGAAGCCGGCAAGCTTGGGTCGCTTCCGGGCGACCTCCATCTTTATCACGAGGACGTTTACTCGCTGCCCGGCCCCGAGCGCATCGAGTACGCGCGGCGCGCCGAAAAGGCCGCGCTGGATGCCGATCCACGCATCAAGAACTCCGAGGGCGGATCGTTCGACGCCGCCACGGGCAGGAAAGTGCTGGCGAATTCTCACGGGTTTGTCGGCGAATACCGGCGGTCGTATTGTTCGGTGGCGGCTGTGCCCATTGCGCAGGATGAGAACGGCGGCATGCAGCGCGATTACTGGTATTCGGTGGCGCGCAGCCTGGCGAAGCTGGACTCGGCGGAGCAGGTGGGAAAGGAAGCGGCGCGGCGCACGCTGCGACGCCTGGGTGCGCGCAAGGTGAAGACGGCGCACGTGCCGGTCGTGCTCGATCCGATGGTGGCGAGCTCGATGCTGGAACACATTTTCGAGGGCGTGAATGGCGACTCGGTGTATCGCGGAGCCTCGTTTCTGGCGGGCAAACTCGGGCAGACAATTGCGGGAGCGAACGTCACGGTGATCGACGACGGCACCATGCCGGGCGGCTTCGGCACCACGCCCTTCGATGGTGAGGGGATTCCGACGCGCCGTACGGTCGTGATTGAGAATGGGATTCTGAAGTCGTATCTGCTGAATACCTATACGGCGAAGAAGTTAGGGCTCGAGACCACGGCCAACGCATCTCGGGGACTGGCTGGAACGCCGGGCATCGGTCCAGGAAATTATTTTCTCGAAGCAGGGACGAAAACGCCAAAGCAGATTATCGCGGAGATCAAAGACGGACTGTATGTCACCGAGTTTCTCGGTCACGGCGCTAACTTGGTAACCGGCGATTACTCGCGGGGCGCCTCCGGCATGTGGATCGTTAATGGAGAGCTGGCCTATCCGGTCGAAGAGATCACGGTGGCCGGCAATCTCAAAGACATGTTCTGCAATATTTCCGAGATCGGCAGCGACCTGGAATTCCGCGGCAGTGTGGCCTCGCCGACCATCCGGATTGACGGGGTAACGGTGGGCGGAGAGTAAACCGTCGAGTAACCTCGGCTATGCAGGGCCGCCGGGCTCGTCCGCCGGAACGGAGTGGGGCTTCACCGCAGGGACTTGCGGTTTCGAGAGTTCGAGCGCGCCCGCGCCACACGAGTCTGGAATTAACCTGTTTTTAACATTCGTCAAGTCATTCACCGTTAACATTCCATCCATGCCTGAGCAGCCGTTGCACATCGAAGAACTTCCCGGATCGCGGGAGGGAATCCTCATACTGCGCCTTTCGGGACCACTGTCACTTGTCAATCTATTCGGCTTTCAGTCGAAGTTGCGGGCGGACAACTCGCGGGCGCTCATTCTGGACTTTACGGATGTCCCGCTGGCGGATTCGGCGGGTATTGGGGCGCTGGTTGGGGCGTATGTTACGCGACAAAAAGATGGACGCAGCCTGGGGTTGGTGGGCGTGAATCAGCGGATCCATCAGGCGCTGGAAATCACGCGGGTGGAAAGCTTCTTTCGTTTCTTCGAGACGGTCGCCGAGGCAGAACAGGCGGCGTGAAATCGAGAGCTGGGTGTCCCCGCCCGGCGGCTCAGGGGCCAAGGACGGGCGAGGGCGCCGGTCGCTCCACCGATTCGTCGCTCCACCAATCCAACCGTGATGACCGCGCTGTCTAAGCAGCGCGTTTGCAACTTCCCGATCCCTGATTCATCATCATGGAATGCGTAGTCGAATGGGGAAGGTGGGGTTTGTCATCGCCGGAATCGTGCTTGGGGTTGCTCTGCTGGCGGTTACGTTGTCCGCTCAGGCCGACCTGATTGGGGATGTACGCGCCGATCTGGCGCAGAATTCATTTTCCGCAGCTGAGTCGGAACTTCGCATTTATGAGGGTCAGCATGGCGTCACTCCGGAGTATCTCGAAGCCTTATCGTGGATGGCGCGCGGAGCTGTCGCGACAAAGCGGTGGGAGCAAGCGGCCGCTTATGCCGGAGAGACGCGCAGTCTCTGTGAACGGCAACTGGCTACCACCAAACGCAAGCTGGACGCCGAACCACATCTCCCCATCGCCCTGGGCGCCGCCTACGAAGTTCTAGCTCAGGGAATGACGGAAAAAGGGGAGCACGCGCAAGCGGTGAGGCTGCTGCGTTCGGCATTGGCGCGCTACGGAAATACATCCCTTCAAGCGCGGCTCCGGAAGAATCTCAACCTGCTCGCCTTGGTCGGTCAACCCGCGCCGCCCTTGCAAGGGACCCAATATCTGGGACCGAAGCCGCCAGCGCTGGCGTCGTTGAAAGGCTCGCCGGTTCTTTTGTTCTTCTGGGCGCACTGGTGTGCTGACTGCAAAGCCGAAGTCCCGGTCATCGCGCGTTTGCGGCAAGAGTTCGCTCGCGAAGGTCTGGTGGTGATCGGCCCGACTCAACTCTACGGCTATGCGGCGCAAGGGGCGGAGGCCTCGCCCGCCGAGGAGCGCGCGTATATCGAATCCGTTCGCGCCAGATACTACGCTGCACTGCCGGACATGGCGGTGCCGTTAAGCAAACAGAATTTCAACGCTTACGGAGCGAGTACGACTCCGACGCTGGTCGTTCTGAATCGCGCGGGGCAGGTGGCGATGTATCATCCGGGAGCACTTTCGTACGACGAACTGCGCTCGGCTGTGCAACAGGCGGCTGGTCGTTGACCGGAAAAAATCGATCGGGAAAGATCGATCCGGGGAAAATGGATCGGAGTGTATGGATCGAAGCGCATTGCTCGGCATGACTACCGGCGCGGCCGTTATGTTTGGCTTCGGAGTTGTCTGGTTGCTGATCGGGTTGCTTCGCGGACGTCCATCGCCGGCCTGGTTGCGGATCGCTCTTCTTTTAGTGGGCATCGCGCTTGGAGCATCGATCATAACCCTGGGCTCGCGGGCTTCGCGGATGGCGCGCGACGCATCTCCGCCGACCGCGCAGCAGATCGCGACCAACCGCCAGGTCGGACTGCACTTTTATGTTATTTTCGGCATCGAGTTGGGCGCGATTTTTCTGGCGGTGGTAACACTGAAGGCAATTCACTACCCGGACTATATCCTGTGCGGAATTGCCCTGATCGTAGGCGTCCATTTCTTCCCGCTGGCGGCCCTGTTTCGAGCGCCCGTGTACTACGGGACGGCATTGGCGGGATGCGCGATCGGCCTGGCCGGATTTTTTGTGGCCGATCCCGGTGTCCGCCAGAAAGTAGTCGGGATATCGTTCGGCTTGCTGTTGTGGGCAACGGCGGCGTGGATCGCGTGTACCGCGCTTCTTTGGAAAACTCTGATTAACCTGATTCCGGCGTAGTTTTAAAAAAGGGCCTGGCTTTCAGCCATGCGGTCAGAACCCGCCACCAGCGGTCTTGGAGCCGGGGTTAGAGTGCAGCGGCCTGTTCCCGCCGCCGCGCCTGGATCTCGATGTAGACGTTGATGAGGGAGACGGCGGCTGGTGTCACACCGGGAATGCGTGAGGCCTGGCCGAGTGTCTGCGGGATTACACTTCCGAGCTTTTCCTGCATTTCGCGAGACAAGCCGCTGACTGCGCGGTAATCGAACCAATCGGGAATGCGGCGCTGCTCGGCCTTTTTCAGGCGATCGATGGCGCGCTGCTGCTGGTCGAGGTACCCGGCATATTTAATTTCAGTTTCGACGGACTTGAGTTCGTTGCGGATTTCGGACGGAAGATGAACGTCAGGAACATTAACCCCGGAGGACGCGGAGTTCGCCGAGGTAGTTCTTTCAAAAAACCTGGGCGCGAGATCCTGTAGCACGGGCGCCAGTTGTTCGATGATGATCTCGGGGCGCTTCAGCAGTTGCGCTAAGGACTGCCCCAGTGCGGAAGAGAGATCTTGCGGGTATGTTCCGCCGCCGGGGAAAGGGGTCGAGTTGCGCTCGACTTGGACGGGCGAAGGCGCCCGTCCCCCCGCGAGCAATGTCTGCTCGATCTGCTCCGCCATCGCTGCCGTCAACTTCGTCTTCTCCAGCAGTTGCTTCACTTCGGCCAGGCGCTGCTGCTTCGCTTCGAAGTCCGACCACGCTTCGTCTGAGATCAGGCCCACGCGACGCCCGTGCGGAGTGAGCCGGCGGTCGGCGTTGTCGATGCGCAGGTGGAGGCGGAACTCCGCCCGCGAAGTGAACATCCGGTAAGGTTCGTTGGTGCCTTTGGAAATCAGGTCGTCGATCAGAATGGCCGTGTACGCTTCGGTGCGGTCGAGCACCAGGGGCGGTTCGTTCTTTACCTTCAGCGCGGCGTTGATTCCGGCCATGATTCCCTGGCACGCCGCCTCTTCGTATCCCGACGTTCCGTTGATCTGTCCGGCGAGAAACAGTCCCGCGAAGTTTTTTGTTTCGAGAGTGCGCGTGAGTTCGGTGGGATCGATGGCGTCATACTCAATGGCGTAGCCGGGCCGCATCATGCCGGCGTTTTCGAGGCCCGGGATCGACTTGAGGATCGCCAATTGCACATCAATCGGCAGCGAAGTGCTCATGCCGTTGACATAGATCTCGTGGGTGTTCAGGCCCTCGGGTTCGAGGAAGAGCTGGTGCGTGAGTTTGTCGGGGAACTTGACGATTTTGTCTTCGATGGAGGGACAGTAGCGCGGCCCGGTCGATTGAATCTGCCCGCTGTACATGGGTGAGCGATGCACGTTCTCGCGAATGATGCGGTGCGTCTCGTCGGTGGTAAAGGCGATGTAGCAGGGCACCTGGGAGTCGTGATGGGTCACGCGCCGGGTACGAAAGCTGAACGGGGTGGGGTCCGCATCGCCTGGCTGGCGCTCGAATCGCGACCAGTCAATGGTGCGACCATCGAGGCGCGGGGGCGTTCCGGTCTTGAGGCGGCAACCGCGCAGCCCCAGCTTCTTAAGCGCCTCGCCGAGCAAAATGGCTGCCGGTTCTCCCGAGCGGCCGGCCGGATACTGCTGTTCGCCGCAGTGGATCAGTCCATTGAGAAAAGTCCCGGTCGTGATGATGACCGCATCGGCGGAGACGCGGCGGCCATCGCGGAGCAGGATGCCGCGGATGCAGTTCTCAGTTCTCAGTTCCCGGTTCTCAGTGGCGCATGGAGAAACTGAGGGCTGCTTCTCGACAATCAGATCCGACACTTCCGCCTGCTTGATGGTCAGATTCGGCTGGGACTCGAGCACCTCGCGCATCTTCAGGCGGTAAGCCTGTTTGTCGCACTGAGCCCGCGGGGACCAAACGGCGGGTCCGCGCGAAGTGTTGAGCAGGCGAAATTGGATTCCGACCGCGTCGGTGATCTCGCCCATGATGCCGCCGAGAGCATCCACTTCGCGCACCAGGTGCCCTTTTGCGATGCCGCCGATGGCCGGGTTGCATGACATCTGCGCGATCAGATCGACGTTCAAGGTGTAAAGAGCGGTCTTCAGACCCATGCGCGCGGCAGCCATGGCGGCTTCGCATCCGGCGTGGCCAGCGCCCACGATCACCACCTCGAAATGTTCGTCAAACGTCTGCATGTGCGTGTGTTCAGACCCACAACCGCGGCGGGAATTCTGCTTCGTCGATTGTAACAACGTTCTTAACGGCGAGCGGAGCTACGGGCAGTATCTCAACCAACTGGCGAGAGGCTTGAAACCACGGGGTACACGGGGGGGCACGGGGGAAAGCAGGACTTTTGTTAGCGTGGGGACAGAGGGCTTGACGGCACGGCTGTTAAGTCGTGCCGCCCTGCGCCAGTGGTTGATGAGGCGGGATGGCCGGCTCTGAATTCAGCGATACGACGGCAGCAGCGGATTGAGGCTCTGGAATTGCCGCTGGTGCCAGTAGGGATAGGCCAATTGTGGTGCGCTCGCCTCGTCCAGTTTTGTGACCTGTGCGGCCGTCAGCGCAAAACTTGCCGCGGCCAGATTGTCGCGCAGTTGCTTTTCATCGCGGGCTCCGATGATCACGCTGGCGACCGTCGGTTTTCGCAGCAGCCAGTTCAGCGCCACCTGCGGGACAGACTTGCCCGTCTCCGACGCAACTGCTTCAAGCGCGTCGACCACTTTGTAGAGATACTCGTCCGCGACTACCGGACCGCCTTCGGCGGCCTTATGCAAGCGGGTCACTTGCGGCAGCGGTTGACCACGGCGGATCTTGCCGGTGAGGCGGCCCCATCCCAGGGGGCTCCAGATCAGGGCGCCCAAGCCTTCCGCATAGGCTTGCGGCATCAATTCCCACTCATAGTCGCGGCCAATGAGCGAGTAGTACACCTGATGAGCGACATAGCGTGCCCAGCCATAGCGTTCGCTGATGTCAATGGACTTCTGCATGTGCCAGCCGGAGAAGTTCGACGCGGCGATATAGCGCACCTTGCCTTCGCGCACAAACTGGTCGAGCGTGTTCAGTGTCTCTTCGATCGGAGTGAGGGCGTCGAAGCCGTGCATGTGATAGACATCGATATATTCAGTCTTCAGCCGCTTCAGGCTGCCTTCGATCTGCCGGGTCAGGTGGACGCGCGACGACCCCTCGCTGTTGGGGCCGTCCCCGAAGAGGAAAGTTGCTTTGGTCGAGAGCAGAAGGCTTTCGCGCGGCAGATGCTTGATTGCCTGGCCCAGGATTTCCTCGGAAAGCCCTTGGGAGTAGACGTCGGCGGTATCGAAAAAGTTGACGCCCGCTTCCACACAGAGATCGATGAGCCGTGTAGCTTCCGCCACATCGGTCTCACCCCAAGCGCGGAAAAACTCGTCTCCGCCCCCGAAGGTTGCGGTGCCAAAGCAGAGCACGGGAACCTTCAATCCACTCTTGCCTAGTTGCCGGAATTCCATACCTGATTTGACGGGCTGCAGCGCGCGGCGGTCGCAAGGTTTTTCTCTGCGGTGGCTGCGGAACTATCCGGCAGGTCAACGGGTGGTGGGCCAGTTCAGGGAGACCCTGATGAAGGGGCTGCGGAAAGGCGCAAACCGCGGGATACACAGGATTTCACGGAAGAAATCGGAGACTTCGTCAGAGCAAAAAGAGTACTCCCGGTCAACGGGTAGTGACTCAGTTTCGCGCTGTACCGGCAAAACCCAGAAACCACCAAGGGCACGAAGGATCACGAAGGCTTTTAGGTCAACGCCGCGTCTTGTGATCCGCCGCTCCCGACGGTATAGTTAAATGTTATTGGGGTAATCATGGAAACGAAAAATATGGAAACGAAGGCATTTTTGTCTCTGTTGGACGAGCGCATTCATCAATACGATTTGCTGTGTCATCCGTTTTACAAAGCCTGGTCGGCGGGCGAACTGACGCGCGACGATCTGCGCGCCTACGCCGAGGATTACTACCCTCACGTGGATGCGTTTCCGGGCTATCTGGCGCAACTGGGCGTGCGGTTGGAAGAAGGGGAACTGCGCCGCGCGGTTCTGGCCAACATGACGGATGAGAAGGGCGGCGAAGATTCATTTGGCGAGCCGGAACGGTCGCACTCCGAACTGTGGCTTGATTTTGTCGAAGGCGTGGGCGGAAGCCGGGTTCCGAAACGACGGCCGGTTGGGGAAGTTCGCAAGCTCATTACCTGGTTCCACCGGGTATCGAGCGAAGGGGCGCCGGAAGAGGCGCTGGCGGCTTTCTATGCGTACGAATCGCAAGTGCCGCGGGTGGCGCAGGAAAAAGATCGCGTTCTGCGCGAACTCTACGGCGCGAATGAGACGACCCGCTCCTATTTCACTTTGCACGCCACCGCCGACGTGCATCACGCGAAGGTGTGGCGCAATCAACTGGAGAAGCGGGTCAAGGCCAATCCGGAGACTGCCGGAAAAGCCTTGGCTGCCGCCGAAAGCGCGGCCAAAGCCTTGTGGTCGGTGCTGGATGGCTTTGAGGCGCGGCGGGTGCAACGGACGGCGGCGTAGTTTTCGTAGAGACGCGGCAATCCGCGTCTCTACTGTTCTTTCAATTCTCCCAACCAGCCCGTTTGAATCAGGAATGGCTCGACCCATCCCCATTGGCGTGCGCGGCGAGGCGGCTGAAACCGTCGAGTTGAAGCACACGCTCTCCGCGCATCATCCGGAGTTGCCGCCGGTGTATTCGACGCCGGACATGATTCGACTGATGGAAACGGCATGCTTCCATGCGCTGCAACCGTATTGTGACGAGGGAGAAATCACGGTGGGGATCTCGATCCACGTCGATCACCGCGCGGCCAGCGGCATCGGAATGCGAATTCACGCCGAAGCGGAATTGGAATCGTTTGACGGCCGCTTCTATAGCATGGCGGTCCGCGCCCACGATGGGGTGCAGGAGATCGGACGCGGCACNNCGGTGGTGCACGTGCCCAGCTTTATCAAGCGCATGCGTGAAAGAGCTAGCGGCAGTTGACCCGTGCTGGAAACCAACCCGCAGGGAAACTGCGGTGGAGAAGATTGAGAAGTTATGGAATCCCAGACCAACCAGGCGATCCAGTTCCGGCAGCTTCATCGCGGACCGGCAGTACTGATTCTGCCGAATGCGTGGGACGTGGCGAGCGCGCGCATATTCGAGGAAGCGGGCTTCCCCGCGATCGCAACCACCTCGGCGGGCATCGCCTTTTCGCTGGGTCATCCCGACGGGCAGCGCATACCACGGGAAGAAATGATGGCTCGCATCGGGCGCATCGCTCGCGCGGTGCACGTGCCGGTGAGCGCTGACGTCGAATCGGGATATGGTTCCACTCCCGAAGACGCGGCCAAGACCACGCGCGAACTGATCGAGATGGGGGTTGTTGGGATGAACCTGGAGGATGCCAGCGGCCGTCCGGACCAACCGCTGGCCGATTTGCAGTTGGCGATCGAGAAGATCAGGGCGGCGCGCGAGGCGGCCATGCAGTTGGGGGCTCAGATTGTGGTCAACGGTCGCACCGACGTGTATCTGCTGCCGGGAGGCAATCCGGACGCGGATTATTCCGAAGCTTTGCGGCGGCTGGTGGCGTTTCGCGAAGCGGGCGCAGACTGCGTCTTCGCCCCGGGACTGAAGGACGCCGAGACGATTGGGCGGCTGGTGAAAGCGGTTGCGTGTCCGCTGAACGTTCTGGCTGGGCCGGGGTCGCCTTCGATTCCGGAACTGGCAGCGCTCGGCGTGGCGCGGGTGAGCGTGGGATCGGGTCCCATGCGGGCGACGCTCGGACTGCTGCGGCGGCTGGCGGAGGAACTCAAGAGCTCTGGAACGTACAGCGCGACGGAGGGAGCTGTGCCTTACGCCGAGGTGAACCGGCTGCTGGGCGGTTGAGCCACATTCATCCCATGGTGTGGGGCCGGGGCTTCGCCCCGCCTCCACACAAGCCTACTTTTCACCTGCTTTTCATCCGTTGACCAGGTTCATCATGTGTTCCGGGTAGCGCAACCCGGCGGCGGCGCCGGCGGGAAAGACTTCGATCAGGCGGCGGAGGTCATCGGGGGTCAGTATCAAATCGACAGCGGCGGCGTTTTCCTCGAGATAGTTGCGGCGCTTGGTGCCGGGGATGGGAACGATGTCGCTGCCCTGCGCCAGCACCCAGGCCAGAGCCAACTGTGATGGCTGACATTTTTTTTCGCGCGCGATCTCTTCAACTTTCTTCACGAGATCGAGATTCTTCTGGAAGTTTTCGCCCTGGAAGCGGGGCGAGAAACGGCGATAATCGTCGGCGGCCAGGTCTTCGAATTTTTTGAACTGGCCGGTGAGAAACCCGCGGCCGAGCGGGCTGTAGGNNACGAAGCCGACGCCGAGTTCGCGGCACGCCGCCAGAATCTCGTGTTCGGGATCGCGCGTCCACAGCGAATACTCTGTCTGGAGCGCGGCGATGGGGTGAACCTTGACCGCGCGACGCAGAGTTTTGACGCTGGCTTCCGACAAACCAATGTGGCGGATCTTGCCTTCCTTGACCAGTTCCGCGAGAGCGCCAACCGTTTCCTCAATCGGCGTATTCGGATCGACGCGGTGCTGGTAGT